>NZ_JBEXGU010000201.1:0-15141 GCF_040607515.1 Streptosporangium sp. NPDC005286
AACATCGCCGCACGCGGTGTCACAAGCTGGGCAGTGAGTCACGCTGCCTGACGCGGACCAGACCGTCGAAGCCACCGACGGCGAGGAGCTGCAAGTTCAGTCCTTCAGGGCTGAGAAGCTGACAGTGATTCGACGAACAACTCGGCCTCGCGCTCGCCCATGCCGGTCTCGCCGCGCACCAGATAGACCGCCTGCTCCGCGCGGCCGGCGGCCTTGAGCTCGCGCACGCGGGTGGCCAGGTCGGGGCCCGCGGCACCGGGATGCGGCAGAGCGGTGGGTTGGGCGGGCTTGAACCGGGTCATGGCGGGGTGGCTCCACAGGTCGTGTCCCATGGCCACGCCGTCGACGGTCATCTTGGCGTCCCGCAGGCTGAGCCCGGTGTGGCGGCGCAGCTCCTTGATCGCCTCGATCTTGCGTCCCGTGCGGACCAGGCCGGTGACGAGCTCATGCAGCCCCTGCGGGGTAGGCATGGGCGTCGGCATGGGCATGGGCACTTGGTTGCCCTTCCTGGCGGCCATGACGACCCCGATGACGATCACCAGGATCACCGCCAACAGGATGGCGACGATCAGCAGTTCCACGGGTCCGATGTTCGGCATGTGCGGCATCGTATGACGGATCCGCGCGAGCGGTACAGGTGCGAGGGGCGGAGGCGGGGCACCCGTGGGCGATTCCCCCTCCGCCCCCGCTCCTCGCTTCCTGCGAGTCTCGCCGGACCGTCAGAGGTCCAGGACCAGGCGGGGTGACGACGAGCGGCCGACGCAGATCATCATTGTCCGGCCCGCCTCCCGCTCCTCGGCGGTCAGCAGCGAGTCGCGGTGCTCGGGCGTTCCCGCGAGCACCCGGGTCTCGCAGGCGCCGCAGTATCCCTTCTCGCAGTCGTAGGAGAGGCCGGGGGCGACCTCGCGGATCGCCTCGATGAGGCGCTGGTCGGGCTCGACCCGCACGGTCCGCCCCGTCCGGGCGAGGTGGACGTCGAAGGCGGTGTTGGCCGCCGGGTCGAAGAGCACCTCCGGGGCGTCCCCGGCGGTGAAGCGCTCGACGTGCAGCCGGTCGCCGATGCCCAGGCGCTCGCAGACCCGCTCAACGGCCTCGATCATCCCGGACGGGCCGCAGCAGTAGATCGCGGTGGCCGGCCCCGCCGAGGCCAGGATCGCGTCCAGGTCGGGAAGGCCGAACTCGTCCTGCGGCACCAGCTCGGCGCGCTCGCCCGCGCACTCCACCAGTTCGTCGCCGAAGGCCATGGACGCGCGGGATCTCCCGCCGTAGACGGCGCGCAGGGGGCTGCCCCGGCGGGCGGCGGCGCGGACCATGGCCAGGATCGGGGTGATGCCGATACCCCCGGCGACGAACAGGTAGTCCTCGGCGGCCACCAGCGGGAAGTGGTTGCGCGGTCCCCGTACGCCGACGGTGACACCCTCACGGGCGATCTCGTGCATCTCGGCCGAGCCGCCGCGGCCGTTCTCCTCGCGCAGCACCGCCACCCGGTAGCTGTCTCGCTGCCCGGGGTCGCCGCACAGGGAGTACTGCCGGACGCGGCCCGACGGCAGGCGGAACTCCAGGTGCGCGCCGGGCTCCCAGGCGGGCAGTTCGCCGCCGCCCACTCTGGCCAGGGTCAGCGCCAGCACACCGTCGGCGACCGGCTCGGCCCGGGTGACGACCGCCTCGAAGGAGGCGGCCTTGTTGAAAGGAGAGGTGAAGGCCGGCTGGGTGCCGGGCGCGGATCCGGCACCCAGCCGGGGTCCCGGTGGGAAGATCGCGGGGATCGCGTCCCAGCCGGACTGGTTCCCCCGCGTGGGGTAGGCGACGAGCCCGTCTTCGAGCACCTGGAATTCGGGCAGCCTGGTCAGCACCTGGGTGATCATCTCGCGGAACATGGCGCGGGCCAGGTGAGCGCCGGCGCAGCGGTGCGTGCCGATGCCGAAGCTGAGGTGCCTGGTGGCGTCCCGGTCCAGGCGCACCTCGGCGGGGTCGGGGAAGACGGCCGGATCGTGGTTGGCGGCGACCCACGGGATCAGCACGCGCTCGCCGGCCCGTACCGGGCACCCGCCGATCTCGGTGTCGGCGCGTACGGTGCGCGCCATGGACTGCGAGGGGGCGAACGCCCGGAGGAACTCCTCGGTGGCCGTGTCGAGCAGGTCGGGCGACTCGATCAGGCGGCGCCGCTGCTCGGGGTGGCGGCTCAGATGCACGAGGACGCTGCCGGTCAGCGACGTGGTGGTGTCGACACCGCCCGCGATGAGCAGCCCGATCACCGACACCAGTTCGTCCTCGCCGTACGGGGTGCCGTCGGGACGGTGCTGTGCGGCCAGGACGCTCGTCGCGTCCGAGGCGGGTTCGGCCCGGCGTAGCCGGATGATCTCGCGGATCCGCCGTTCCATGTAGGCGAGGCCCTCGGCGCCCCTGCGGGCCCGGTCGCTGTCGGCGGGCGCGGCGAAGATGTCGTGGATCGGCCCGGCCAGCCGGGCCCAGTCCTCCTCGGGGAAGCCCAGCCAGTCCAGGGTGACCGCGGCGGGCAGCGGATTGGTCAGATCACGGACGAAGTCGGCCGAGCCGTGCTCGATGAACGCGTCGACGACGCGCGTGGCGTGCCTGGCGATCATCGGCCGCAGCCGGTCGACGGCGTCCGGGGTGAGCAGGGGGTTGATCAGGTCGCGGTACTCGGTGGCCTGTGGAGGGTCCAACTCGATCGGGTACTGCTCCAGGCCAGGCCCGCTGGGGATGACGATCGCGACCCGGTCCTCGCCCGAGGAGGCCCTGGAGGAGGAGAAGGTGTCGTCGTCGCGGGCGATCCTGGTCACGTCCGCGTAGCGGGTCGTGTAGACGAAGCCGCCGTGGGCCGGGGTCCGGCCGACCGGGCACTGCTCGCGAAAGGAGTCGTAGTAGGTGACCGGGTCCGCGGTGCACGCCGCGGAGTGGTGGTCGAAGTCAACCTGCTGGGTCATGGCGCACAGGCCCCATATCCATACGAACGATGCGCGGTGTTGCCCAGCCGCGCCACTGGGTGTCTGGGTGCCGGAAGTCTACTCACGTGCGGATCACGAGACAATGTCTCGCATATCGCAGCGATGTCACATGGTCTCCGGCGAGGACCGGGAGCTCAGAAGGTCAGGACGGCCTTCGCGGTCCTACCGGCGCGCAGGTCGGCGATCGCCTCGTTGATCCGCTCGAAGGGGTAGGGCGTCATCATCCTGTCCACCGGGAAGCGTCCCGCGACGTACAGATCCAGCAGCCTGGGCAGGAACACCTGGGGGAGACTGCTGCCGCCGATGATCCCGGTGACGGTGCGCCCGTTGAGGATACTGCGCCAGTCGAAGCTCATCTCCTGGCTGGGGCCGACGCCGATCACGCCGCACCGGCCGAGCGGGCCGAGCGCCTCGACGGCGGTGCGCAACACGTCCTGGCAGCCGGTGGTGTCGATGACGAAGTCGAAGCCGTGCGGTGCGATCTCGCGCAGCGCCTCGGCCGAGTCGGAGACGGAGGAGTCGACCGTGTGCGTCGCGCCGTAGGAGCGGGCGGCCTCCAGCTTGGCGGCGTTGACGTCGACCGCCGCGACGACCGAGCAGCCGCTGATCCCCGCCGCGATGATCGCCGCGACCCCCACCGCGCCGGCCCCGAAGACGGCGATCGAGGAGCCGGGGGACGGGCGCAGCACGTTGAACACCCCACCCGCGCCGGTCTGCAGGCCGCAGCCGAACGGGCCGACATGGGTCAGGTCGATGTTCCTGTCAATGGGGACGACGGCGCGCTCGGTCGCCACGACGTGCGTGGCGAAGGACGACTGCCCGAGGAAGTGGCCGTTGACCGGCGCGCCGTCCAGGGAGAGCGCCGAGGAGCCGTCGGGCCGCCTGCCGCCGAAGTTGAGGGCGTCGAAGCTCCGGCAGTAGGCGGGGGAGCCGGTCAGGCAGAGGGAGCAGGCGCCGCAGGAGGTGAAGCTCATCGCCACGTGGTCACCGGGGGCCACCGAGGTCACCCGCGAGCCGACCCGCTCCACGACCCCGGCGCCCTCGTGGCCGAGCACCGCGGGGGTGGGGAAGAAGGTGGCGAACTCCAGGTCGGTACCGCAGATGCCGGTGCTGCTCACCCGGACCAGCACCTCGTCGGGACGGGGCTCTTCGAGTTCTGTCTCCCGGAGGGCGAAGGACCCTCCGGAGGCCTCCAGAACGGCGGCGGTGATACGCACGGATCCTCCACAGCTATTTTCATAAAACGAGATGGCATCTTGACATGCAGAACAAGGGGGGTCAAGGATTCCGACATGGCCGAACTTGTGATCCCTTCCGCCCAGCAACTGATCGACGGAGAGTGGGCAGCCGCTCGTGACGCCGGCGAGCTCGACATCGCCGACCCCGCCACCGGCCAGACCATCCAGACGGTGGCCTGCGCGGGCCGAGCGGACGTGGACGACGCCGTGCAGGCCGCCCGGCGGGCCTTCCCCGGCTGGGCCGCGACCTCGGCCTCCGAGCGCGGCAGGCTGCTGCGCCGCTGGTCGGAGCTGATCGGTGAGCATGTCGAGGACCTCGCCCGCTTCGAGGCCCGAGACGTCGGCAAGCCGCTGTCGGGTGGCCGGATGAACATCTTCATCACCCAGGGCATCATCGAGTACTTCGCGGGCGCCGCCGACAAGCTGACCGGCGTGACTCTTCCCACCCGCACCCCCGACTACCTTGGCTACACCCTGCAGGAGCCGTACGGCGTCTGCGCGGTCATCATCCCTTGGAACGTTCCGGCAGTGCTCACCGCGGCCAACGTGGCCCCCGCGCTGGCCGCGGGCAACACGGTGGTGCTCAAGCCCTCGGAGGTGGCGCCGCTGGCGCCGTTCGCGCTGGCGGAGCTGGCGCGGCGGGCCGGTTTCCCGCCGGGCGTGCTCAACGTGCTCGCCGGAGTCGGCGCCGACGCCGGTGCCGCGCTCACCTCACACCCCGGTGTGAACCACATCAGTTTCGTCGGCTCCACGACCACCGGCCGTGCGATCATGCGGGCCGCGGCGGACAACCTGGTCCCGGTCAAGCTGGAGCTGGGCGGCAAGTCGCCCAACGTGCTCTTCGCCGACGCCGATCTCGACGTGGCGATCCCGGCGATCGTGGGCTCCATCACCGAGAACGCCGGGCAGAACTGCTACGCGGGGTCGAGGCTGCTCGTCGAGGCGTCCATCAGGGACGAGGTCGTGGAGCGGGTGGCGGAGTCGATGCGCGCCGTGCGGATCGGCCCGTGGGACGCCGACCTCGACATGGGGCCGCTGGTCAACGAGGCGCAGTACCGCCGGGTGCTCGGCTTCCTGGAGAGTGCCCCCGCAGAAGGCGCCCGCCTGGTCACCGGGGGTGGCCCCGCGCAGCGGGCGGACGGCGGCTGGTTCGTCCAGCCGTCGCTCTTCGACGGCGTGGACCCGCGCTCCCGGCTGTCCAGGGAGGAGGTGTTCGGCCCGGTGCTCGCGGTGCAGGAGTTCTCCGGCGCCCGGCAGGCGGTGGAGATGATGAACGACACCGACTTCGGCCTGCTGGCGTGCATCTGGACGAGCGACGTCTCCCGGGCGCTGCGCCTGGCCCAGGAGGTGCGCTCGGGGCAGGTCTCGGTCAACCAGTTCGCCGACGCCGGGGTCATCGGCTTCCCCTTCAACATGCAGAGGGACAGCGGCTTCAGCCGTGGCGGCGGATACGCCGCCATGCGGGAGTACACGCAGGAGAAGGCTGTCGCGGTACGCCTGCTCGACCGGTCGCCCGTGGAATGAACGTGGCAGTGACGGAGCGGCTGTTAAATGGCAGCGTTCCAACCTGCACATATTCACGCCACGCGGCACGCATGTAACAAGCATGTGACGCGCGGGGCAGTTGGCTCCGGAGGCATTGACACGCCTATCGGAGCGGCGGCAGAGTACGACGCATTGCGGGCGATGAATCACAATGCGAGATGCCATCGTGAATAACGATCGCTTGGAGGGTTAGAGTTGCGAGCACTGGTCCAGACGGCCTTCGGAGGTCCGGAGGCGGTGAGCGTTCAACGGGTCGCCGACCCCGAGCCCGGTCCGCTCGACGTGGTCGTCCGGGTCGGCGTCTGCGCCCTCAACCGGCTCGACCTGCTCCAGCGGCGCGGCCCCGGGGTGCTCCCCGGCTTCAGCCTGCCGCACATCGCCGGCATGGACATCGCCGGCCACGTGGCGGCGATCGGATCGGCGGTCACCGGCCTGACGGTCGGAGACCGGGTCGTGGTCGATCCTACGGTGGGTTGCGGATCGTGCCCGCACTGCCTGGCCGGTGACCGCGGCCACTGCGCCCGGCTGCGGGTCATCGGCGGGAACATGCCGGGCGGCTACGCCGAGTTCGTGGCGGTCCCCGCCAACCTGGCACACCCGGTGCCGGACCACGTCGACCTCGACGAGGCCGCGGCGCTGCCCACCCCGTGGAGCACCGCCTGGAACGCCACCTACGCCGTCGGGAAGGTGACCGCCGGCGACTGCGTGGTGATCCAGGGCGCCGCCGGCTCCGTCAGCATCGCCGCGATCCAGCTGGCCAAGCGGGCCGGTGCCCGGGTGGTGGCCGTGGCCGGAAGCGACGAGAAGCTCGCCGTCGCGGCCGGGCTCGGTGCCGACCTGCTGCTGCGCAACGACGCCCCGATAGCCGACGCGGTCCGCGACCACACGGGCGGCAGGGGCGCCGACGTCGTCCTCGATCACGTGGGCGCCGCCACCTGGCGGCACTCCCTGAGCTGCCTGCGGATCGGCGGCAGGCTGGTGACCTTCGGCAACACCAGCGGGGACCAGGTCTCCCTCTCCCTCGCCGAGATCTACCACCGAGGGCTCCGCCTGCTGGGCGCCGGCGCCTACACCCCGGCTGACTTCACCGCCATGCTCGACGCGTACTTCGCGGGAGGCATGCGCACCCTCCGCGCCGCCGAGTGCGGCCTGGAAGACCTGCACGAGAGCTTCGGGCTGGAGCGCTCGCGCGATCTGGTCGGCAGAGTGCTGGTGCGGCCATGACGGGGGAGCGGGCAGCGCGGCCGGATCGAGCGGGGCATGACGCCGCTCTGCTGATCGTCGGCGGGGACGTGGTGACGATGTCGCCGCGTCGCGAGGTGGTCACCGGCGCCACCGTCGCCGTCGCCGACGGGCGCATCGCCGCGATCGGTCCCGCCGCCACCCTGCGGAAGGACTTCCCCGGCGCGGCCGAACTCGACGCGGGCGGCTGCGTCGTCATCCCGGGCCTGGTCAACGCCCACCAGCACACCACCGCCGACCCGCTGGTGCGCAGCATGATCCCGGACGACATCGACTCCCAGGAGTCGATCTTCGACTGGATCGTCCCGCTGCACGGCAAGGTCACCGGCGACGACGACGAGCTGTCCGCCACCCTGACCGCCGCCGAGTCGCTCCTGCGCGGGGTCACCACCATCCTGGAGCCGGGCACCGTCGCCCACCCGCTGCGGGTGGCGGCGGGGCTCCGGGCGGCCGGCATCCGCGGCCGGGTCGGCCGGTGGGGCTGGGACGTGCCCGGCGCCCTGCACGCGCTGCCCGCGGCCGAGACCCTGGCCCTGCAGGAGGAGACGGTACGCGCGCTGCCGCCAGGCGGGACCGTCACCGGCTGGGTCACCCTGGTGGGGCACGATCTGGCGAGCGACGAGTTGTTCACCGGCGCCGCCGAGCTGGCCGAGCGGCTGGATGTCGGTCTCACCTGGCACATCTCGCCGGGCGAGGCGGACGTCCACGCCTACGCGCGGCGCGCGGGCAGGCGGCCGGTGCTCCACTTCGGGCAGCTGGGTGTGCTGGGCCCGAGGCTGGTGCTCGGCCACGCCGTCTGGCTCGACGACGCGGAGCTGGACGCCCTCGTCGAGACGCGGACCGCGGTGGCATCCTGCCCCGGGGCCTACCTGCGCCTCGGCCAGGGCTACACCCGCGCCGGCCGGCACGCCGAGCTCGTACGCCGAGGCGGCAGGGTCGCCCTGGGCTGTGACTCCCACAACGCGGGCGACGTGCCCGATCTGCTGCGTGCCGCGTGGCTGCTGACCGCGCTGGAGCGCGACCGCGACGTGCGGCCCGTCCTCCGCGCCGACCAGGCGTTCGCGCTGGCCACGATCGACGGCGCCGCCGCGGTGGGCCTGGGCGACCTCGTCGGCTCGATCGAGGTCGGCAAGGCCGCGGACCTCGTGGTCCTGGACACCGGGGACCCTGTCTGGGCCCCGCGCGGTGACCTCGCGACCCACCTCGTCTGGGGCGCCCCGAGCCACACGGTCCGAGACGTCCTCGTCGACGGTCAGGTGGTCGTGCGCGACCGCCGGATCACCACCGTCGATCTCGAAGCCCTGTCGGAGGAGGCGCAGGCACGGTCCGCCGCGCTGCTCCGCAGGACCGGAATCGACGTTCCCCACCGCTGGCAGGCCCTGTCGGCGGAAGAATACATCCAAGGAGTACGCGGATGAGGATCATCGATCTCGCAGACAGGACGCCGGCGCAGAAGCAGGGACTGCTCTCCCAGCTCGTCGTGCCGCGCCCGATCGCGATGATCACCACGCTGGACGCCAAGGGCGGCGTGAACGTCGCCCCGTTCAGCTACTACATGCCGGTCTCCGGAGAACCCCCGCTCGTCGCGGTCACGGTGGGCTCGGTCAGGGAGGCGACGGACGAACCCAAGGACAGCTGGGTGAATCTGAACGCCTCGGGCGAGTTCGTGATCAACGTGACCACGACCGCCCTGGCCGACCACATCGAGACGGTGGCCAGGGAGTATCCGGCCGGCGTCGACGAGGCCGGCCTCGTCGGCTGGCGGACCGTGCCGTCGCAGGTCGTCCGGCCCCCGTCGCTGGCCGACAGCCCGGCGCACCTGGAGTGCCGGGTGCGCGAGGTCATCGACCGGGGGGACTCCTCCTCCTGCTTCTCGGGCGTGCACATCGTGCTGGCCGAGGTGGTCTGCATAACGGTGGACGAGTCGATCATGGCGTCTCCCACCAGGATCGACCCGACCAAGGTGCACGCGGTCGGCAGGATGGGCTTTCCCTGGTTCGTCGCGGCGTCGCCGGAGTCGATTTTCAGCCAGGACCGCATCGCCTACGCCGATCTGCCGGGTGGCGAGGAGGTGCTCGCCTGACCCATCGCGCAGGCAGGGGAGGGGCTCCGCTAAAGCCCGCACCCCGCCGGCGACCAAGATTCATCCCCCACTCGCGCACCGTGGGCGGTGCGCGAGCATTCAGATCGAGAGGATCGTCATGGCCGCATACTATCGAAGGGGCCGGGCCACGGCCGCACTGACCGCCTGCCTGAGCGCGCTGGCGCTCGCCGGGTGCGCGAGCAACGATGCCACCGCGCCCCAGGCCACGGCCCCCGCCCCGGCCGACGCGAGCGCGAAGACCGAGGGCGGCAACGTGCTGCCGGGTCAGCCGGACATCAACGGCGACGGCAAGGTCGTCATCGGGGTGCTGAGCCCGGGTGACATCAACGACAAGGGCTACTACCAGAGCTTCGTCGACACGGCGGACGCGTTCGCCGCGGAGAAGGGCTGGACGATCATCAAGCGCGGCAGCGTCAACACCAGCGAGGCGCTCAACGCCGCGCGGGCGCTCTGCCAGCAGAAGGTCGACATGGTGGCCCTCGGCGCCTCGGAGCTCCGGGACGCGATCCCGGCCTCGGAGGAGCCGGTGTGTGCGAACACCGCCTGGTACGTGCCGTCCGCCGACAACATCCTGCAGACCCCGAAGATCATGCTCTCCACCGACCGGGCCGACCAGAGCATGCTGGCCGCGGGGTACGCGGCGGGCCTGATCATGAAGGACAACGGCGACACCAAGGCCGGGTTCGTGACCGGCCCCGAGGCCGACTTCACCGTCACCGCGTCCGCCGCGTTCAAGGCCGGCATCCGGCTGGTGATTCCGGAGGCCACGCTGACGACCACCTACAGCGGAGACCTCAACGACTCCGCCAAGGCCAAGGAGGCCACCCAGGCGCAGATCAGCCAGGGTGCCAAGGTCATCTACCCCTACCTCGGCGGCGCCACCGACGCGGCGGCGGAGCTGGCCAACGCCAACGGGGTCCTCACCCTCACCCCCGGTACCGACCGGTGCGACTCCACCAAGCCCAAGTTCGACATCTCGGTGCTCTTCAGCCCCGGAGACTACTTCAAGGCCGCGCTGGAGGAACTCGCCGCCGCGAAGCTGCAGATGGGCGTGGAGAAGGTCTGGACGCTCGGCGTCGACCCGTTCCCGACCGTCAAGATCTGTAACGGGACCCCCGAGCAGAACGAGAAGCTGAAGGCCTTCATCGCCGACGTCGGTAGCAAGAAGATCGACACCACGGAGACGGTGAAGAGGCTCGGTTCCTGAGATGACAGAGGACGAACGGGCGAGGGAGCTCACCCCGCCATCGGCGCCCGCGCTGCGGCTGCGGGGAATCAGCAAGAGCTACGGTCCGGTCGTCGCCTGCGACGCCGTGGATCTCGCCGTGCACCAGGGCGAGATCCACGGTCTGCTCGGTGAGAACGGGGCCGGAAAGTCGACGCTCATGAAGATCCTGCTGGGCCTCGTCCAGCGGGACGCCGGGACCATCCTGCATCATGACGGGCCCGTCGACATCGGCAGCCCGCAGGAGGCCGTGGCTCTCGGCATCGGCATGGTGCACCAGCACTTCAGCCTGATCAATCCGCTGACGGTCTGGGAGAACGTCATCCTGGGGGACACCGGGAAGATCGACAAGGCCGCCGCCTGTGACCAGGTGCGGGACGTCTCCCAGCGCTACGGCCTGCCGATCGACCCGCTGGCCAGGGTCGAACGGCTCTCCGCGGGCGAGCGGCAGCGGGTCGAGCTGATCAAATGCCTGCGCCGGGATCCGTCGGTGCTCATCCTCGACGAGCCGACGTCCGTGCTGACCCAGGCGGAGTCGGCCGAGCTGTTCGGCGTGCTGCGCCACGTGGTCCGCTCGGAGAACCGTGCGGTCATCCTGATCAGCCACAAGCTGGCGGAGATCACCGCGGCCACCGACCGGGTGACCGTGCTGCGCAAGGGGAGGGTCGTCTTCCAGAGCGCGACCGCGGAGACGGGGCCGCAGGAGCTGGCCCGCCAGATGGTGGGCAGGGAGGTCTCCCTGGGCAGCGAGGCCGCGGCGCTCGGCCTGCTGCCGGTCGATACCCCGCGGACGGGTGAATCCGGAGCGGGTAAAGCGGAGGCCTCGATGGCCGCGCTGCGGCTGCGCGGCCTGACCGTCACCGTCGACGGGGTGCGTGTGCTGTCCGACCTCGACCTGGACGTCGCCCCCGGCGAGATCGTCGGCCTGTACGGGGTCGAGGGCAACGGCCAGTCGAACCTGGGCGACGTGCTGTCCGGGCTCGTCGTCCCGGACGCCGGGTCTGTCGAGATCTCCGGCAGGCAGGTGGACCTGAACCGCCCGGGGGCGCTGCACGCGGCCGGACTCGGCATCGTGCCGGAGGACCGGCACGCATCCGGGGTGGTGCTGGACATGAGCGTCGCCGAGAACCTGGTCATGAAGTCGCTGAACGCCGTGAGCGGCCGCGCGTTCGTCAGCCGCAGGAAGACGCATGAGGTGGCCCGCCGCCTGGCGGCCGAATTCAACATCGTCACCCCGTCGATGGACACCCCGGTGCGCAGCCTGTCGGGAGGCAACCAGCAGCGGGTCGTGCTCGCCCGTGAGCTCTCGGCGGGACCGCTCGTGCTGGTCGCCGCGCAGCCCACGCACGGGCTGGACGTGGGGGCCATCGAGGACATGTACCGGCGATTGCGCGACGTCGCGTCAGGAGGAGTGGCCGTGCTGCTGATATCCACCGAACTGGAGGAGGTCATGGCGCTCTCCTCCAGGATCGCGGTGATCTCCTCCGGGAAGATCACCGGTGTGCTCTCCACCGGGGAGGCCACGGCCGAGCGGCTCGGGATGCTGGTGGGCGGGGTGGCCGCGTGAACGAAGTCCGCGAGGACCTCCGCCAGGACTCCCCCCAGAAGCCGGGGCGAAAGTCCCATCCGGCTCCCGGCACGGACGACACCTCCGGGCGTCGCCTGCTGGCCTTCCTCACCCCGAGTGCGGGCGGCTGGCAGACCGGCCTGGCGACCGCCGTGGGCGTGCTCGTGGCGCTCTCCCTGTCGTCACTGCTGATCGCCGTCACCGGGGGATCTCCCCTGGCGTCGGTGCAGGCCCTCTTCCAGGGCAGCATGGCCAACTGGACGGCCTGGACCTCCACGCTGCTGTACGCGGCACCGCTGCTGCTGGTCGCCGTGGGCGCCTGCGTCAGCGCCCGATCGGGCACGTTCAACATCGGCCAGGAGGGCCAGGTGCTGATCGGCGCCCTCTTCGGGGCCTGGGTCGGCCTGCGCCTGGCGGTCCCGGGGCCGCTGCTGCTGGTGATCGTCCTGTTGACCGCCTCGCTGGCGGGCGGCGCCTGGGCGGCCCTCAGCGCGCTGATGTACCGGATCCGCGGCGTCAACATCGTGGTCAGCACGCTCCTGATGATCTTCATCGCCCAGCAGGTCGTCGCGTTCGCGGTGAACACGCCGTGGCTGCTGCAGGAGTCGCGGATCGGGGATGCCATCGTCTCGCCGCAGTCCAACCCGCTGCCGGCCGGCGCGCTGCTCGGCTCGATCGGTGAGTACCCCAACCTTCAGGTCAACGGGGGCCTGCTGCTGGCGCTGGTCGGCGCCGTGGTGGTCGCGGTGGCGCTCGCCCGCACCCGGTGGGGGTTCCGGCTCACCATGCTCGGCCTCAACCCGCTCGCCGCCAAGCACGCGGGGGTGCGCGTCAACGCGCTGGGCGGTATGGCGCTGGCCATCTCCGGCGCCTTCGCCGGCCTGGCCGGGGCCGTGCTGCTGGCCAGCCCGGTGGGAGTCAACCGGCTTCAGCCGGGCATAGCGATGAACATCGGCTGGGACGGCATGCTGGTGGCCCTGGTCGCGCGTAACCGGCCGCTGCTGACCGTACCCGTCGCCCTGCTCTTCGGCGTGCTGCGTTCCGGCGGCGGCTTCCTCGCCGCGACCGGTGTGCCCCCGTTCCTCGTGGACGTGGTCAAGGCCCTGCTGGTGCTGGCCTTCGTCGCTCCGCCCGTCATCGTCGCCATGATCCGGCGTCGCAGGGCCGGTGTCCGTACCGCGCGCGCCGAGCACCGGCCCGCGCCCGTCGCAGAGGGGGCCGCGCTGTGATCGCCGTAGACGACATCTCCACCATCCTGTCCAGCGGGATCAGGCTCACCGTTCCACTGGCCTTCGCGGCGTGCGGGGAGTACCTCGCCGAGCGGGCCGGCGCCATGAACATCTCCGTCGAGGCGATGATGCTGGGCGCCGCGTTCGGCTCGGTCGCCACGGCCAGCGCCACCGGCAGTGCCACCACCGGGCTGGTCGCGGGCGTGCTGATCGGGCTCCTGATCGGGTTCGTGCACGGCAACCTCTCACACCGGCTGGAGATCAACACCTTTGTGATCGGCCTGGTGCTCAACGCCCTCGTGCTTGGGCTGACCAGTTACCTGATCACGGTCAGCTCGTTCGAGTCGCACCAGGTGTCGCAGGTCAGCATCCCCTGGCTGCGCGACATCCCGCTGATCGGCCACCCGCTGTTCGTCGAGCGCTGGCCGGTCTACCTGCTGATCGTCCTCATCCCGCTGACCTGGTGGCTGGTGGAACGCAGCAGGTGGGGCCTGGAGCTGCGAGCGGTCGGCGAGCAGCCCCAGGCCGCCGACGTCACCGGTATCCGGGTCAACCTGCGCCGCCGCCAGGCGCTGCTGTGGTGCGGCGCGCTGGCCGGGCTGGGGGGCGCGTACCTGGCGGTCGGCGAGGTCGGCTCGTTCAACCAGAACATGACCGCCGGGCGCGGGTACATCGTCATCGCGGCGGTGATCTTCGGTGCCTGGCGGCTGCGGCGGACCCTGATCGGCTGCGCGCTCTTCGGCCTGGCCGACGCCATGCGCCTGGCGCTGCCGGCGCTGGGCCTGACGATGAACTCGCAGCTGCTCGTGGTGGCGCCGTACCTGCTCGCGCTGCTGGCGATGCTGCTCTTCGCGAACCAGAACCGTGAACCCAGGGCGCTCGGCCAACCGTTCGAACGGGGATCTACCTGACGACCGGGCCGAGCCCCGATGACCACCCGCAGTGAAACACACGATATTTGGAGGAATCAATGAGTGATCTGACCCAGGCGAGATGGACTCATGTCGCGCTGCCCACCGGCGACCTCGACAAGGCGATCGAGTTCTACACGTCGCTGACGCCGCTGGTGGTCGTCGAGCGGTTCCGCGACGCCGACGGTGAGAGCGCCTGGCTCTCCAACGACAAGCAGGTGGAGACCCCGATGGTCCTGGTGCTCGTCTCGTTCAACAAGGACAAGGGCGGGCAGCTGGGGCTGCTGACGCCGTTCGCGCACATCGGCATCGAGGTGCCCGAGCGCACCGACGTGGACGGCATCGCCGAGCGGGCGCGCGAGCTGGGCTGCCTGCACTGGGAGCCGCGCGACATGCCCGACCCGGTCGGCTACATCTGCGCGCTGAAGGACCCCGACGGCAACGTCATCGAGATCTCCCACAACCAGCAGGTCTTCAACACGGTGCGCAAGCTGTGGGCGAACCCCTCCTGAGCGGACAGCTCACCCGGGCCGCGGTCGCACGGTACGTCGAGGCGCTCAACGCGCACGACGCCGATGCGGTCGCGGCCTGCGTGAGCGAGGACTTCGTCAACGAGCACACCTCGGCCCTGGGGCGGAGCGTGACCGGCAGGCACGGCTACCGTGCCAACCTCACCGGCTTCCTGGCCGACTTCGTGGACCTGCGCTACGAGGTCGAGGACCTCCTCGTCGAGGGCGACCGGGCGTCGCTCGCCTACCGGATGTCGTTCCGGCTGGCCTCGGCGGACGGCAGGCCGGTGGTGGTGCGCGGGGTGTTCAGGTTCCGGGTCGACGCCGACGGTCTGATCGCGCACCGCACCGACTACTGGGACAGCGGCGAGGTACGGCGACAACTCGACACCCAGCCCTAAACCCCCTTTAGGTCGATCAAACCAATAAAGGCTCCCAAAGCATCAGTAAGGGCTTAGGTAGGCCGAAATGACCCTCAGGGGCCGGGGGGGGGGGGGGGCGGGGTTCGCTGGCCCGGCCCGTCCGGTGGTTTCTCGATTCTAGTGAGACTCTCTAGAATCGGCTACGATTTTGCCATGGGACCTACTGCCGTCATCACCGGTGGC
>NZ_JBEXGU010000202.1:0-14898 GCF_040607515.1 Streptosporangium sp. NPDC005286
TCGACCTGCGCCGGATCGTCGCGGATCATGGCGAGCTGGTCCGGGTGCCGCAGCAGGGCCAGGGTGCCCAGGCCGAGCATGTTCGAGGTCGTCTCATGCCCGGCCAGCAGCAGCAGTCCCGCGATGCCGATCAGCTCGTCGGTACTGAGATCGTGGCCGTGCTCGCGCACCAGCATGCCCAGCATGTCCTCGCCAGGATCCGCCTGCGCGCGGGCCACCAGGCCGGCCATGTAGGCGCGGTCCTCCCGCTGCGCCGCGCTCCGCTGCTCCGTCGGCAACGACACATCCAGCAGGCGCACGGAACGATCCTGGAACTCGGCGCGGTCGGCATACGGCACACCCAGCAGCTCGCAGATCACCAGCGACGGCACCGGCAACGCGAAGTGCGCCACCAGATCGGCCGGCTTACCGGCCCGCTCCAGATCGTCCAGGGCCGCCTGGACGATCTCGGTGATCCGCGGCTCGAGCCTGCGCATCCGCCGTACCGTGAACTCCGGGGTGAGCATCCGGCGCAACCGCGTGTGCTCCGGCGGGTCGAACCCGATCAGCTGACCGGCCCGCATCGTGGCCAGCTCGTCGGCGTCCACCTCACCAGCCCCCGGGACCGGTGCGAGGGCGCTGCTGAACCGGGCCGGATCCGCCAGCACCCGGCGAACGTCCTCCTGGCGGCAGACCAGATATGCGGGTAGGCCGAACGGCGTCTCCACCCGCACCACACCCTCGCCATCGCGAGCCCGGGCCAGCTCCTCGACCGGGTTGAGCCCGTTCCGCTGCATGTGCAGCGGCAATTCCAGCGCTTTCGTCATCTTCTGTCCTTTCATCCGGTGATCGTGTGAGACCGTCTGCGCTACCAGGTAAGTCTGTGAAGGCGACTGAACATTGAGCGTCGTGTGTGGTGCCACCGGCCTGCGGCGATACCTGTCCATCGCGGGTGGGGGCGCCGGCGAAGCCCTTTGACCTCGGGCAAGGCGCGCTCGAAACCAAGCGTGTCCGTGCTAGCTAAGATCATCTTCCGTCGCTCGGGCGCCACGTGCCGTTCCTGAGTCGCCGAGTGCTGCGGCCCCACCGCTCCACGGCCGGAGCTTGTCGGGGTTGCGTACCGCCCAGATGTGCTTGATCCGGTCGCCTGCGATGTCGAACGCGTACACCGACACGGTGACGCCATCGTGCTGAGCGATCAGGCCGGGCTGGCCGTTGACCGTACGCTCCAGGATCGTCAGGTTGCGTAGCCTGCCGGCGAGATTGAGCAGTGAGCGCACGATCTGCTCGGCGCCTTCGATCGGGCGGAGTACGGCGCCGACGACGCCGCCGCCGTCGGCGGTCGCCGTGGCGTCGGGGTCGAGGAGGCCGATGAGGGCGTTGATGTCCTTGGCTTCCCATGCCTGTTTGAAGTCCCTGACGATGCCGGCCTGCCGGGATGCCGGAGCCGCGGGAGCCCGCGACGCGTGAATGCGACGGCGGGCCGAGGAGGCCAGCTGGCGGCAGGCCGCGGGGGTGCGGCCGACGATCTCGGCCACTTCGGCGAAGGGGTAGCGGAAGACGTCGTGCAGGATGAACGCGACGCGCTCGGCCGGGGTCATCGAGTCGAGCACGACGAGGAAGGCCATGTTGATCGACTCATCCAGGGTGACCCGGTCGGCCGGGTCGACGCTGATGCCGTCCGGGCGCCCGGTGATCCACTCCCTGGGTTCGGGCAGCGGCTCGGGGATCCACTCGCCCACGTAGGTCTCTCGCCGGGCCCGTGCCGAGGAGAGCACGTTGAGGCAGAGGCGGCCGGCGACCTTGGTCAGCCAGGCGCCGGGGGATGCGATGGCGTCCTGCTGTTGCCGGGACATGGCGTACCAGCGGGCGTAGGTCTCCTGGACGACATCCTCGGCATCGGCCAGGGAGCCGAGGAGCCGGTATGCGAGATTGATCAGCTGGCGCCGTTCGTTCATGAGCGCGCTCAGGCCCGGATCCGGCCGGCCGTGTCCTGGCTCGGATGGGGTGGTCATGGTGTCCTGGCCATCGTGTCACTGACTCCCTTGGTCGGGTCTGCCCTCACCAGTTCGACAAGACAGCGCGGTGAACTGTGAGGTTGGCGCGTCGCCTCACATTCCGAGGTCTTGTGTTGTCGGACTGGTGAGACACCATCCAGCACGCAGGTAGCCGCCCCCGGCGGGTATGCGGATCGCCGTCGAGAACCCCGTGTCGGCCACTTCGTGTTGAAGGACCACCCCCATCGGGTCGCAAGCCTCACATCCTCGCTGAGATCGAGAAGGGAAACGTTGTCATGTCCATGCCCGAACACCACACACCCCACAAGGTCGTCGTCATCGGTGGCGGTTACGCCGGAACACTCGCGGCCAACCATCTGCGGATGCGCGCCGACGTCGACATCACGCTGGTCAATCCCCGCCCGGAGTTCGTCGACCGAATCCGGCTGCACCAGTTCGTGGCCGGCACCGGCGAGGCCACGGTGGACTACGGCACGCTGCTGGGCGAGGACATCCAGTTGGTGGTCGGCAGCGCCACGCGCATCGACACCACCGCCCGTACGGTGCGGCTGGCGTCGGGCTGCGCGCTGGACTACGACTACGTCATCTACGCGGTCGGCAGCACCGCGGCGATACCGTTGTCGGTGCCCGGCGCGGCCGAATTCGCTGTCTCCATCGCCGAATTCGAGTCTGCGCAGCGGCTGCGCACCAAGCTTGACGAGTTGCCTCCCGATGCTCCGGTCACCGTGGTCGGTGCCGGGTTGACCGGCATCGAGACGGCCGCCGAACTGGCCGAACAAGGACGCACGGTCACGCTGGTGTGTGGCGGAATCCTGGCGCCCTCAGTGAGTGCGCCGGGTCGCCGATACGTCGCCAAGTGGCTGTCCCGGCACGGTGTCGCCGTGCTCGAGGCCAATGAGGTGACCGAGGTCCGGCCGGACGCGGTCGTCTTCGCCGACGGTGCGGTGCGTGCGAGCGCACTGACCATCTGGGCGGCAGGTTTCGGCGTGCCGGAGTTGGCGGCCGTGAGCGGGTTGCGCACCGACGAGCTCGGCCGGCTGCTCACCGACGAGACGCTGACCAGCGTTGACGACGACCACATCGTCGCGGCCGGCGACGCCGCAGCACCGTCGGGCCAGCCGCTGCGGATGAGCTGCCAGGCCGCCGCGCCGCTGGGGGCGCAGGCCGCCAACACGGTGCTGAGCCGCGTTGCGGGGACCGAACCGGCGGTGATCAACCTGGCCCTCACGGGGTCGTGCGTCAGCCTCGGCCGGCGCGCCGCCATGCGACAGCTCGCCCGCAAAGACGACACCTCGGTGAACGTCTACGTCGGCGGCCGCATTAGCGCGGCATACAAGGAGCTAACTTGCAAGCTCGGGGTGTGGAAGATCCGCCGCGAGGCCCGCAAGCCGGGCTCCCTGCTCTGGCCCAAGGGCGGCCCGCGTCCTGAGCAGCCGGCCGCCGCCACACGGGTGGTCACGTCCCCGTGACTACCGACGAGCATGCCGAGCGGTTCACCCTGTTGCGTCCGCTGTTGTTCACGATCGTCTACGAAATAGTCGAGGGACGTCGGCCAGGAGGACCCGGATCGTGAACGCGCGATCGGAGGGTAGCGGTCCGCCCAGGGAAGCAGCGTCAGAGCGGCGGCTTCGTCGGTGGTCAGCCTGGTGGCCCGGGCGAAGTCGCCGATGTCGAGGTCGAGCAGGAGCCGACGACTGATGAGCGTGGAGGTGCCGCGGGCGCATCCGGTCAGCCGGGCGAGTTGAAGGGGAGTGATGCGTAACCGGTAGGACAGTCTGAGGAGGTATCCGGCCAGGGACTCGCCCGATAGCCTGATAATTCCCTACCTGGTTTCAACTAGCGTGATCCGGCTCGCTCCTTGAGTGGCTCCACCCCGAGGAGGGCTGCCGTCTTGGTGTAGAGGATGCGGGCGAGGGTGTCGTCCAGTGCGAGGCGCGAAGGGGCGTCCGGCTGGGACTTGCTGAAGAAGCCGCCGCTGGGGTGCGGGGCGGGCGAGGCGGTGGCGAGCCAGACGGGGGTCTGCACACCTTCGTCCGGGGTGATGGCGAACGGACGGAACAGTGGGGCGGTCAGCCGCATCAGGCCGCCTGCGTTGCTGTTGATCGCGGTTCCCTTCACCATGCCGGGATTGGCGTTGTAGATGCTCATACCGTCGGGCAGGCGGTGTGCGAGCTCTCGAGTGGCCAGGAGGCTGACGAGCTTGCTCGTCGCGTAGACGTTGATCTGGTTGTAGAAGCGGCTGCTCCACGCTCTCCCCGCGACATCCGGATCCTTGACGTCGAGCTTGCCGCGCTTTTCCACGAACGTGGACATGTTGATGATCCGCGCTTCGGGGGTGAGCGCTCCTGCGGCCAGGAGGGCGTGGGTAAGCAGGAACGGGGCGTGGTGATTGATCGCGTAGGTGCGTTCGACGCCGTCCGCCGTCTGCTCGTACCGGGGGAAGGCCGCCCCTGCGTTGTTGATGAGGACGTCCACCGGGACGGTGTCGGCAGCCAATTTCGATGCGAGGGCGCGTACCTGCGACCACTGTTCCAGGTCGGCGATATACGTCCTCGGCGGGGCCGCGTCACTGCCCGCAGGGGCCAGGCCGCGCAAGCTGTCGGCGGCGGCCTTGGTGCGCGCCGCGTCCCGGCCGACGAGGACGACGGTCTGCCCGGCCTTGATCAGGTGGCGTGCCGTCACCAGGCCCAGGCCGGAGCCTCCGCCGGTGATGACTGCGGTCTTGCTGCTCATTGCTGTTCCTTTTCGTGGTTGTCCTTGACGGTGGCGGGCTCACCTGTCGACTGAGTGCCGTCGATCACCTCGCGGAGAAGCGCGTGCAGGCGCAGCCTGCTCTCGCGGTCGAGGCGGGCGAAGGGTGAGTGCTCAGTGGTGTGCTGGATGACGCGATCACGCAGCGTGCACCCCTCGGGAGTGAGCTGGATGACTTTCGCGCGGCGATCGGTGGGGTGGGGCACGCGGCGGACCAAGCCGCGCTTCTCGAGCCGGTCGATCATCGACGTGGCGGTCGAGGCGTCGCACTGCAAGCGGTCGGCTAGGCGGCGCGCGGTCATCTCCTGCTCGCGGCTCAGCCTCCACAGCACATCGGTCTGGGTGTCGGTCAGCCCCGCTTCGCGGGCCAGTTCCTTGAGCTCGGCGTGCACCTGGGTACGGATCGCAAACAGGCAGTCGATGAGCTCTTCGTTCAGCCGCAGGTCATCCATAACCGCCACAGTGCATGGAGATTCCAATTATTGGAATTTCCATGTACTTGCGTCGCAACAGCTCCGGGCAGCGCGGAGACCCTGAGCAGGCCAGGACCCGCCCGGCCTGCTCGGCCTGCTGCTGGTGACGGCGACTGGCGTCACCGGCGCCGTCACCAGCACCGCCGTGTGGTGGAACCGCGCCGACCACACGCGCTGGCCGTGCCCGCAGCGCTTATCGGCTGCCGCGCTGGTCACTCCGGCGGACCCGCGGCGGCGGTTTCCAGCTGCGATAGCCCCGGGAGGCCGCCGTGGGCACGATCCACCCGGCAGGTCCGCGGCGGCGCCAGGGCGCCCGGGTTTCAGGGCGAGGCAAACGGTGGAGGAAGTGGTTGAGCAACCGTTCCACCGATGCGGCCGGCCCCAGGCGCGTGCGAATCCCCACGTGCGGAAAGGTGTCCACCCATGCAGGAACACCCCTCCAGTACTTCCCCGGACACCTCCAGTGGACCCGCGAACCCCGAAACCGCACCCGGGCTCGGGCGGGACTTCAACCGGTTCTGGATCGGGAGCCTGTCCAGCAACCTCGCCGACGGCATGATGATCATCGCCCTGCCCCTGGTGGCGGCGCTGCTCACCAACGACCCGCTCATGGTGTCCGGGCTGTTCGCGGCCCGCTTCCTGCCCTGGCTGCTGTTCGGCCTGGTCTCCGGGGTGATCGCCGACCGTGTCGATCGAGGTCGGCTCATGGTGGCGGCCAACCTGGTCCGCGCGGGCGCCTTGATCGCTCTGGCCGCGCTCATCGCCACCGGCCACGCGGGCATCTGGGTGCTGTACACGGTCATGTTCACCGTCATGACCTGTGAAGTGTTCTACGACATCGCCGGACGGGCGATGCTCCCCGACATCGCACCTGCCGGGACCATCGACCGCGCCAACGGACGGCTGGAAGGCGGCAAGACCGTCACCCAGGACTTCGCCGGCGGCCCCCTGGCTGGGTTCCTGTTCGTCGTGGCGGCCGTCCTGCCCTTGGCGGTCAACAGCGCCGCCTACCTGCTGGGCGCCCTGGTGCTGCTGGGACTGCCCATGGCCGTGCGCAGGCCCAAGAACACCATCGGCGAGGACACGGAGACGGGTGTTCGCCCCTCACCCCTGGCCGACCTGCGCGACGGCGTCTCCTTCGTCTTTCGCGGCAGTTCCCTGGGGCCCATCCTGCTCTTCAGTGTCGCGCTGAACGCCTCCTTCATGGGGTTGAGCGCGGTCATGGTGCTGTTGGCCCGGGACCACTTCGGCGTGCCGCCCTCCCTGTACGGGGTGTTCGTCGGCTCGTCGGCCGCCGGTGCCCTCCTCGGTGCCGCCGCCGCGGGACGGATGGTCGCCCGGCTCGGCCGCTTCCGCCTGGAAGTGGTGCTGTTCACCGTCACGGGGTTGTGCTTCCTCGGCTTCGGCCTGGCGCCCAACGCCTACATCGCCGTCGCGGCCTGGGTGGTCCTGGGCTTCGCGATCACCGCGTCCAACATCGTCATGCTCGGGGCCATTCAGCTGATCGTGCCGGGCCACCAGATGGGCCGGGTGATGTCGATGGTCGCGGTGTCGGCGACGGGCTTCGGGCCGGTGGCCGCACTCCTGGCCGGGCTGCTGGGTCGTGTGGAGCTGTACTACGTTCCGATCGCCTCCGGTGTGCTTCTGCTGGTCTCCCTGGTGTTGGCGAGCCCCGCCCTGCGCAGCGTGGTCACCGATGCCGACCGGATCGAAGCGGCGCAGATCGCCTCCCCCTACCGATGTCTTAGCACGGGGTGCGAGGCGCCAGGAGTCGTACGGCGTGGTCCCGGGTTCCGCGACATATGAGACACCCCTACGCGCGTGCGCGTGACGTCCTGGCGGAACTGGCAGTTCCCCGAGAGTTCGTGAATTCTGAAGGGGGAATCGTGCGGAACTCAAGGTGAGATACCTCTGATAGCGGCATGTCAGGCCTTGGGTTTGCGAACAGGAGCCGTTCCTTTAGGCGAGCCCGGCCATCGCCCGAGATCGTCACGGCCTTGTCCATTCCTCGAACGCGTGTCCAGGAAGTGTTTCGGCCGTTATCTGGGGTGGGAAGCAGGCGTCTGCAACGCAGCTTGAGACGGGGCGCCGCCAATGAGCGTGTTACCAGCCCCAAACGAGCAAGAAGCCGCAGGTCAACGACATTCCCTAGAGATCGTGACGGCTCTGGCCGCTCATCCTCTCTGGGAGAACCATCGCCTGGCCTGGGTGATTAACCCGGTTGGCGGCTGGTGGCACGCTCATTGGCGACACCCCAAGTCCGCCGGGTCACCCGGTGGGAATGGCTGACCGGCATCACCGACGAGGAACGCGAGCAGCTGCGCCGCCAGCTCGACGACGAGTTCTGACCGCCACCCGCGCCCGCTGTCGGCACTCTCACTCCGCGTCGAGGCGGACCGGCAGCGTGGCCGTGGCCCGCGCGGCCGCCTTGCTCGCCTCGCTCCCTTGGCCGCGCATCGGCGTGCCGGTGGCGAGCAGGCGGGTGTCGGCGGCCGCGGTGAAGGCCGGTGCGTGCGACGGGCTGGCCGACTCCACTGTCCAGGTGGCGGGGCTTGAGGAACATTCGTTCCGGATCGTGCGCTGGCTCGTTACCGCAGATAACGGGGTCGATTCACGCGGACGCCGCTGGGCGGGACCGTAGCCCGCCATGACTGCTACCACAGATATTGGGCTGTTGTCCGTGGTAGGCCGTCACGGAGCGTACAAGCGCCAGTTTCCGGTCCGATGTTCCTCACCCCCCTTTCCTGCCCGCGTTTCAGGGGGCGCGGTCGAAGCCCGCGGGGGCGTCGGCGCCGACCGGGGTGGTGGCGGTGGGGCGGTTGGACTGACAGCGCTGCTTCTCGGAGCCGGTCATCGGACCGGTGCGCTGGTAGAGGCGGTCGGACAGCTCGGTGGCGGGGTAGTCCAGGACGGTGTGCAGGCGCCACTCGGTGTGAGGGTCGGCGGGAGCCGGGCTGGTGGTGAACCAGCCCTCGGTGCGGCGGCGCCCGGCCTGGGTCTCCACCCATGAGGCCTCGGCGGGCTGGACGACCTCGGTGACGTTGTGGGTGATGGAGGTGGCCCAGCTGGGAGCCGTTCCGGACCCGGCGGCGAACTGCTGGGCCATGGAGCTGGCCGCGCCCGCGCTGCCCGGTAGTCCGGCCTTGGCGGGCAGGTCGCCGTAGGAGCGTCCCGCGACGGTGACGGGACGGTTGCGGGTCAGGGCGTTGCGGGTGCAGTTGATGTAGGTGTCGCCGTTGGCCTTCGCGGGCTCGTAGTAGGTGTAGGAGTAGTCCTCCTGCGGGGTGAAGGAGCAGGTGCCGGGCGCGCTCGCGCAGTGGTTGACGGCGTCGGCGACCGGCCTGCGGTCGTTGCCGTAGAAGGCCTGGGAGGCCGGCAGCGCGGTCTTCGGGATGGTCTTGTCCACCGGCGGCGGGATCTGGGCTGCCCGCACATTGGCGATCAGGGGACCACAGTCCCCTCTGGCGTTGTCGGTGGCGGGCACTTGGGAGGTGAAGGTGAGCAGTGGCTCGTGCTCGCCGGCGGTGAAGGTGTAGGTCTGGCCGGTGCGCCAGACACCGGTGCCGAGGGTTCTGGGTTTCTTGTTCGGGTCCGGGGCGGTGGTCTGGGTGCTGGCCTGGCCGCCGTCGCCCTCGACGGTGTAGGTCTGGCCTTGGGCGAGAGCCTCCGGGGTACAGACGGCGGCCACGCTGGGGCTGTCGTCGAAGGTGACGGTGACCTGGGCGCCCGCGCGCACACCGCGCAGCCGCTGCTTGAAGGAGTGGGTGGCGGCGTTCGGCAGGCGAAGCATGACGGACGTCTTGCCGTCGGGATGGCCCGAGACGGTGTCGGCGTAGCGGGCGACGCCGGAGGATGTGCCGGATCCGTTGGTCGAGCCGACGGACCAGCCCTGGACAGCCGCCCAGTTCGGGCCGGTGCCGGTGAAGGCGGGCAGGGCGAAGTCGCCGTTGATGACGGCGACCGGCTTGGTATCGGGCCCTGCGGTCTGCGCGGATGCTGTGGCAGGGGCGGGCTGGGTGGCGTGTGCGGGCTGTGCCGCCAGGCCCAGGCCCAGCAGTAGTGCGCCGGCGACGGCGGCCCTGGCGGGAGTGTGCGGTGACGTCATGATGATCTCCACGAAAAAAAGGGGTGCTCGGGCGGGGCGGTCAGGAACGCTCGGCGGCGAGCACGGTGCGTTGCCTCAGCCGCGCGCCTTCCGGCAGCGCGGGAAGGATCGTCGAGCGATCAGCCCTGCGGAATCCGCGGTTGACGGTGTCTTCCACGGCGGTCTTGCTCGCGGGCCGCAACCGGTCGCAGGTGTCGCCCGGCACGGTGAAGGTGTCGGCGACGAAGGTGCTGGTGTTCACGGTCGAGGGGCCGTCGACCGTGACGTTGCGCACCTGCAGGGCGCCGATGGTGATCTTTCCCGCGACCCGCTGCATGGCGGAGCTGGCCCCAAAGACCAGGGCGTCGCCCGAGCGGACGGTGGTGGTGTAGGAGGTTGTCTCGGTGTTCTCGGTGGTCCAGCTGCGCTGGTAGTGGAGCTTGAAGGCGCCCTGGAAGGCGCCCTTGGCGCCGAGCGAGCCCGCCAGTTTGCCGCTGCCGTTCGCCCCTCCTTTGGCATTGAACGCGGCGTATGGTCCTTGCTGGGTGTTGGGTGTGGTGAAGGTTCCGCTGCCTTCTCCCGACACCCCTGCGGAGGCCTCGCCGGAGGCGTTGACCTGTCCCTCGATCGAGATGTTGCCGGTTATCTCACCGCCGAGGTTGTCGGTGCTGCCGGTACGCAAGGTGACCTGGCGTGCCACGCTGATCGGGTCCTTGGTGCAGTTGATGACCGCGTTGCCCAGGGACTTGACGGCGCTGTAGTACTCGCGGGAGGCCTGCGGGTCGATGCGGAAGCGGCAGCCGCCGGGGTTTTCCGCGCACCGCCTGACCGCCTCGTCCACCGACGGCAGCGGCTTGTCGCCGTCGAAGGCCCGGGCGACAGGAACGTCGGGCACGTCGGGCACGCCGGGCATGGGGGTGGCCAAGGCGGTCGCCGGAACGAGCGCGACCAGGACGGCGGCGAAAACCAGCGGTGTCCAACGAAGAGGAGAGTTCACGGCGGTCATGGGTTCATCAGCTCGCAGACACCGGTCAGCTGGGAGAAGTCAGGGGAGTTACGCAGTGCGGCGGGCAGGCCCGCGGCGAACTCGTCACACGTTTCGGCGATGGCGGATGCGGCGTTGTCTGAGGGTGCGGGCCGGAAGTTGGCCAGTGCCTGCCGGGTGTCGTCGAGGTCCTTGCGCTGCTGGCCACCGTCGCCGATGAGGTTTTCCATGCACTGCTTCGAGGTCGGAGGGCATTCCTCCACCTTCTTTTTGGCCTCGGCGATGTCCTCCTTGGCCTTGGCCGTGTCCTTCTTGGTCTCTTCTCGGTCGGCGTCGACGCCGCCGCGTTCCTCCTGGGCGCCGCACGGTTTCGGCTGCCCGTTGGGGCAGGTTTCCTCCTCGGGAGGGTCAGCGTGGAGTGTGGTGTGGGAGGTGGCGGCCATGGCCGCGGGGACAGGGGCGCAGGCGATCGCCAATGCCGAGGTGAGCATGACGAAGAAGCCAGATACGCGGATGGGATGCATGGTCCTCTTCCGACGGGACGAGTGAGTCAGGTTTCGCTCATCAACAAGACGCATGCATAAAGTAGCGATTCAAGTGCGCAAAGTAAGATCACTGTGCCTGGCGTGTCTCTGATTCAAGGGGGTCGCGCACCGTGCTGGGCTCCGTGCGCGACGTCGACCGCTGGGGCCACAACGCCGCGAACGGTGCCGGCCGTGGCAGTCGCCAGGGCTCTCAGGCGCCGGGCCCGCCACTCACCGCGATATGGGGTGCCGCCAAGTGGAAGCCACGGCGGCCGGGGCGCTGGTCTGGTCCGGCCTGACCTTCGTGCGCGACAACTACAGCCACAACGTCGCTTCTTCCGCTACCCGTTCGCCGACGTCTACGGACCCGGCCGCGCGGGCGACCGCGAGGTGATGGGCCTGATCCCCGAGCTCAGCACCGCGGAGAACGGTGAGGACCCCAGTGCTCGCGGCAGGACCTACGCCGAGCTGCACCACCCCGACCACGCCGACGACCGGGCCTGCCGGGCCGCCACCAGGTCCTTGTCGTCCAAGCCGCGTACCCCGTCGAAGTGCTCCAGCACCCACGCCGCCCCCGGACCGAGCACCTACGTCAGCCCCGCGACCAGGACCACGCCCAGCACCGCGAGCACGAACGGGAAAAACCTGGCCACCACCTCGTACCTCCAGGCTGATCGGTCCGCGCGGCCTGCAGGGCGTACTGGCCGTCAGCGATGGCCAATCGTGACCGGGCGCTCGGGTGACCCCTCGGCCGGCCGTGTCAGGTGCGGGGCGGGTCACCGAGCTGAGCGTGGGCGACGGCGGGCGAACCCGCCCTGGTGCGCTGGATCCGTGAGAAGTATCGACGACTGAAACCGGTCAGGAAGGCTCGACGCGCCTACAAAAGCGCTGTCCGCGCCTACCTCGCCATGTTCCGGCATTGGCGGTGGACACCGCACGCCTGGCGAACAGGATGACAAGAGCCCGGTGACGGGAGGCTGTCACGCCGGGATTCTGCGGGAGCCCGAGGCTGAGACGCCTCGGGCCCCCCGACTGGCTGACCAGCGGTGATGGCCGTTTCGGTTGGTCAGGTGTTCGCCTGATCGGCTGCGAACGTGGTGAACGTGGTGTGGGCCTGTTCGATCGCGTCCGGGTGCCGCTGGCGCTTGTCGTGCTCGGCGAGTGCTCGGTAGATGCTGGCCAGGCTCGGGTTTTGTCCCTTGCGTTTGCCGGTGGGGATGATCAGGTCGCCTCGGATGTCCTGCACCGACTCGCCGTCGGCACGACGTCGGAGCACGGTGTGCAGCATGTCGTCGGTGATGACTGGTGGGCGTCCGCCGTGGTTGCCCTTGCGGGCGGCGGCATTCAAGCCTTCGAGGGTGGCTTCGCGGATGTTCTCGCGTTCGGTTTCGGCCATCGCGGCGAAGAACACGAACAGGATGCGGCCGGTTCCGCTGGGGTCGTAGATGCCGGGCAGCGGTCCGGCGAGCATTTCCAGGGCGATGCCGTGGGCGGTGAGGTGGTCGGCGAGCGCGGTCAGCTCGGCGGAGTCGCGGCCCAGCCGCTTCATCTCGTAGACGGTGAGGATGACGCGGCAGTGTGGTGCGTGGGCCTTGATCTGGCGGCACATCTCCAGCGCGGCCTCGAACTTTGGCCGCACCCGGACGCGGGTGGAGACCTTCTCGGCGAAGATCTTGTCGCGGCTGATGCCGTGCGCTTCCAGGGCGTCGAGCTGAGACTGGAGTTCCTGGGTCAGGTGCGAGCAGCGGGCGTAGCCGACCCTGATGTCGGTGGCCGGGGTGTCCGTAGGAATCGGCGCCGGCGGCGGGCTGCCCGGGCGCCACAGCTGCCCCGGTCCCCGATCGGCCGGCGTCGGCACCCGCAGCCGCTTCGCCAGCCGGGGCACCTTCATGAACCGGCCGGTGTGGTAGGTCCCGGCGACCGTGCCGGAGCGCGACCGGCATGGAGAGCCCGGCTCGACCCGGCACCGCAGGCATAGGTGGCGCTCGACTTCGTCGGCATCGGCGGTGGCTGAGTCCGGTTCGCTGCTCACCTCCGGAATCCTCTCACAAACCTCTCCCATAACTCGCCCTGTTCTTGTTTACGTGAGAACGAGTTCTGAGAAGAAATCCGACCCTGGTAGCGGCCTGCCGGGGGGTTCAGGGGTGACCCGATGGCCGGGAGTGAGTGTGCGGTGAGAGCATGTCGGCGCCAAGACTTGATCGTCTCCGCGCTGGCGGAGTCACTGTGTCGTCGGCGAGACCGAGTGTTGTAATCCTGGGGGTATCCGGGGTCGGTAGCTGACGTGCGGGATGCGCATGGCCGACGGTCTCGGTGGCCATCCACCCCAGCGGGACACCTTCGTACTGGGGCGGGCCGACGTAGGAGCGTTACTGCGGGGACACCTCATCCATCGCGGCGACCATCTCAAGCCGCTGCATGTTGCGGTCGTCCGAATCGGGAGTGCGCGGGGCGGGCTCGAACGTCGTCGTGACCGCGCGACATCGAAGCTCGCCCGAGCGGGGTGTCAGAAGAGCGTGTCGCGTACGCGCAGTGGCCGGTAGCCGGTGGGGCCGAGCTGGGCGAGTTCGCCTTCGATGTCGACGTCGATGGCGCCGAAGAAGTTGACGTTCTCGCTGTGCGCCGGGGAGATGCGGGCCAGGACTTCGTCGTCGATGCGCCGCCCGGCCGCGCGCATCGACTCGACGGCCAGCCCGTAGTACTCGGTCGTCCAAGTGATCACGGCGTTGGTGACCAGTGTCAGGCACCACGCCTGTTCGGTCTGCTGCTCGAGGTGGCGAGCGCGCACCGTGCCTTCGTGGGCGTAGAGCAGGTCCCGCTTGAGTGCGTGCAGCGACTCGCCCTTGTTGAGCTGGCGGGAGATCTTGCGGCGATACGCTGGGTCCGACAGATACCGGGCGGCATAGATTGTTCTCCGCAGCGCCGATCGTTATCTGGGGTTGTCAAGTGAACTAGCTGGTCAGCGGCTTGAAGGTTGTTAAGGCGCGTTAGGCAAGCAGGCAGCCCGCGGATGCCGCGCCTGTGGAGCGGTCAGGCCGAGCCCAGCCGGCCCTACCCTGCTGATCTGGCCTCAACGTCGGACCGGGTGAAGTAGGCGGCGCTTTCGGCGTCCGTCGGGTAGTACGACTCGACCGCGACCTCGTCCAGAGTGATGTCCATCGGCGTGCCGAACGTGGTGGTGGTCGAGAACAGCCGTATTTCCCGTCCGCCGAAGCGAAAGATCATCGGGATCGCGACCTCGGACTCGATCGGGTGGCTCGTGTCGTCGAAGCCGGGCGCCAGCAGTTCCTCATAGAGCGCGGTGAGCTCGGGGTCGGGAGCCGTGGCAAGCTGCCGCGTGATCCGGGTACGCAGCAGCGAACGCATCTCGGCCAGGTTGACGATCCGGGGAGCGAGCCCGCGCGGGTCCAGCCCCAGCCGCACCATGTTGATCGGCGGCCGGAGCAGGTCGGGGGCCACGTCTGCGAGGAACGGTTCGATGGCGCGATTGGTCATCACGATGTTCCAGCGACGATCGATGACCAGCGCCGGAAACGGCTCGTGGGCCCGCAGCACCCTTGCGATCGCGCCCCAGGCCGCCGATAGCGCGTCCCCGTCAAGCGGCGGCTGCCCGGCGCCGAGCCCGGAATCGTGGTAATCGATATCTGGCGGTTGCACGATGGGCTGATCGCCGAAGCGTGGGAGATCATCGAGCCGGTGGCCCAGGCGGCCGCCAATTTGACGTGGTGGGAACCCGCTGATCGCTGATCCGGCCACAAGCTTGAGGCCACAGTCATGAACACCTGGGGCGTCGGGAACGGCCCGATGCCCCACCGCCCGGCCCGGCAGCCGGGCGATCACCGCCGCCATCCAAGACGCCACCCCCGGCACCGGCCTGCCGCCGTCATGGGGCTGGTGCTCGGGTCGCCGTCACCAGAGCCTAATGACGATCTCCGTGAGTGCTTGGGCAAGGGTGCGTTCGAGGGTGGTCAAGGTGGGCTCCTGACCGGTGGACCGTGCGATCTTGGGTGCCTTCGCCGAGGTCGTAAGTGCGAGTGGGGACGGTCAGGTCGCGGACCTGGGGTGTGGGCCTGGCCATATCACC
>NZ_JBEXGU010000203.1:0-14838 GCF_040607515.1 Streptosporangium sp. NPDC005286
GGCGCCGCCTGACCTGCGGCGCCGCACAACTAGTGAAAAGACGGTGCGCGCGTGATTGTGACCCGGCGACGCGGAAGGAGTCGCCTCCGGTGCCTCACCAGGCCAGGCGTCCCACCGGCCACGCCCCAGGCCCTGTCCGCCACGATGACCTGAGCCGACCCGGTCTCATGCCCCGTGGCGCGCGGATCCTAGTGTTTTCACGAGTGCCGCCCGGGTTCTTCTGTAGTTGACCCGGCGCGTGTCCGGAGAGTCCCGCGTCGCGGCGCGGCGGGGAAGGCGGGACTTTCCGAGCGCCTCTTGTCACCCCGTGCCGACGAGCCGGCTGGCTGATGAGTGAGGAACTCCATGACGTTCGAATATCAGGTGTCAAAGCCGTACCTCGCAGGACGGGAACTGGAGTACCTCACCGAGGCCGTCCGCTCCGGCTGGATATCCTCGCAGGGCCCCTTCGTCAGGCGCTTCGAGGAGGAGTTCGCCCAGTACAACGGCGTCGCGTACGGCGTCGCGTGCTCCTCGGGCACGACCGCTCTCACCCTCGCGCTGCGGGCGCTCGGAGTCGGCCCCGGCGACGAGGTCCTGGTGCCCGAGTTCACCATGGTCGCCACCGCGTGGGCGGTCACCTACACCGGCGCGGTGCCGGTGTTCGTGGATTGCGCCGACGACCTCAACATCGACGTCTCGCTGATCGAGTCTCGGATCACCCCTCGTACCAAGGTCATCATGCCGGTGCACGTCTACGGCCGGCGGTGTGACATGGACGCGATCATGAAGCTCGCGCACGAGTACAACCTGAGAGTGGTGGAGGATTCGGCGGAGGCGCACGGCGTGCGCCCGGTGGGTGACATCGCATGCTTCTCGCTGTTCGCCAACAAGATCATCACTGCCGGTGAGGGGGGTGTCTGCGTCACGAACAGCGAGCAGCTCGCCCGGCAGATGGCCCACCTGCGCAGCATGGCCTTCAGCAAGGAACACGACTTCATCCACAAGAAGCTGGCCTACAACTTCCGCATGACCAACATGCAGGCCGCGGTCGCCCTGGCCCAGCTGGAGCAGATCGACGAGATACTCGCCATCCGCAAGCGGATCGAGAACCACTACGACAGCGGGCTCGACGGCATCGACGGGATCAGCGTCATGCCGCCCCGCGACGTCCTGTGGATGTACGACATCCGGGCGGAGCGGCGGGAGGAGCTACGGGAGTTCCTGACCGACGCGGGGATCGAGACCCGGCCGTTCTTCCAGCCCATGAGCCGCCAGCCGATGTACTTCAACCCCGACTGGCCGGCGCTGAACGCCGCCCGCTTCGCGGCCGACGGTCTCTATCTGCCCACCGACCCCGGGCTGACCGAGTCCGACCAGGACCGGGTGATCGGGAAGGTACGCGATTTCTACCTGGCGGGTCAGGCCACGCGGCGCAGGTGACCCTTCGGCGGCCTGACCGGTCGGCCCCTCTCGCGTCCCCGGTCAGTACGCCTCCGCTCTACCCGCCAATCGCTTCAGATGGCCGTCCGCCGGAACTCCGGCCACAGCTCCGGCCACGAGGCCCGCGGATCGCGGCACCGCCAGATGGGCGTGCCGGCTTCCAGGCCAAGGCCGGTGTCCACGGTGGCCACCTGCTGTACGTCGCCGAAGTACGTTCGCAGCCGCTCGCCCTCATCGCCGACGTACAGCACCGTGCCGGTCCCCTGGGGGGGCATGCCGAAGTACCAGTAGCCACGGCTGCCGCTGTACGGCTTCGGCAGCCCCCGCTCGCCGCCGTAGAACTCGATGGCGGCGGCCTGCCAGTAGACGCGGGTGATCACTACGGCGTTCCGCCGTTCGTCCGGCGGCAGTGTCCGGTATGCCCGGCCGACCGTGTCGGTGAACTCCGGCCAGCCGAACTGGCCGATCGTGATGATGTTGACCCCGAGGTTCTCGCCGGCCCTGGGCTGTTGCACCCAGGCCCCGGGCAGGACCGGTAGCCAGTAGAGGGCCGGCAGCACCGACAGCGCGAAGACCGGCCAGGTGGGCACCCAACGCCACCAGCGCGCCGGCTGACGCCGCTGCAGTTCGACCGCGGCCACGGACCACAGCACCGGGAACAGCCCGGTCACGTAGTACCACCGGCCACCGGCCAGCCAGAAGATCAGGATCACCGCGACGGCGGCCACGCCGTAGAACCGGTAGGGCCTGAGCAGTGTGGACCGCAGGAGCCGCCACAGGCCGTACCAGGCCAGCACGGCCCCGATCAGCAGACCGGGCTGGGCGAGCACGAGCGGGAGGAACAACGCGCGGCCGCCGTTCAGGCTCCCCTCCGCGGACACCGTCTGGACCATCTCGAACTGCGGCCATCCGTTGCCGGCCTGCCAGGCCAGCCCGGGGAGCATCGTCAGCAGGGTGATCGCGGCACCGGCCCACAGCAGCGGCCTGCGCAGCAGGTCCCGTGGTCCCACCGCGAGCGCGCCGGCCCCCAGCGCCAGCCACAGCACCGGGATCAGGAACTTGACCTGCAGGGCGACGGCCGTGGCGACACCCGCCCACAGCAGCGGGCGGTCGTCCTGCCGCCCCTCCTCCCGTAACCGAACCCAGCGGACCACCAGCCATGAGACCACCGCCCACAGGAACGCGTCGAAGGCGTTCGTGGCCAGGAGGTGACCGTTGACGACCATGCCGATGGCGGACACCGCGGCGGTCATCACCTGCGCCCGGCGCCGGCCGCCCAGCTCCCGGGCGATCTGGGTGGCGACGACGACCCCCAACGCCGTGAGCACCGTCGCCGGAAGTCGCAGCGCGACAAGGGATCCGGGAAAGAGCGTGTCCATCACGTGTGCGATCAGCGGCAGCAATGGCGGCTGATCGGCGTAACCCCAGTTCAGATGCCCGCCGGCCGCCACGAAGTACAGCTCATCGGCGAAGTAACCGTATCGGCCGCTCGTCACCAGCAGCAGCACCGCGACCGCTCCGGCGATGACCGACACGGGACCCCATGCCAGAGGTGCGATGGTGCCCTCCGGCGCGGCGTCCGCCACAGTCGCCTCCGGCGCCTTCACGACAGGCTCGTTCATCCGTCATCCACCCTCACGTAGGCTATGGCCGCCGATCACGGCGCCGTCGGTCCCCGCACGGGAACGTTCACGTCGAGGACGGTTCCCTCGATCCAGGGGCCGGCTGCGTCAGGAGCACCGAGTCGCCGCCGGTGCCCTCCCGTATCCGCGACCAGTGCCGCAGCACGGCCTTGGTGGCCGGTGACGACACGTTCACAGGCGTGACGATCGCCTCCCGGGTCGAGACGGAGAAGGCTTCGTTGAAGATCCGCTTCTGCCTTGCCGTACGTCTCGCGCTACGCCCCGAGTTCCAGGGCGATCTCCTCGTTCACCGCCTGCTGATGCCGGGTGAGGAAGAAATGACCGCCGGAGAACACCCTGATACGGAAACGCCCCGAGGTGTGCCGGCTCCAGACCTCCGCCTCCTCGACCGTCGTCCTCGGATCGGCGTCCCCGGTCAGCACGGTGATCGAACCACCCATGCTCTGCTCCGGATCCCCACGGTAGGTCTCGATCGCACGATAGTCACCCCGCAGCGCGGGCAACGCCATCCGGAGGATCTCCTCATCACCGAGCAACCCGGCATCCGTACCGTTCAGCAGCTTGAGCTCGGCGATGATGCCATCGTCGTCACGCCGATGCACCGACTCATCCCGCACAGTGGACGGCCCGCGACGCCCCGAGGCGATCAGCGTGTGCGGCGCGCTGACCCCCTTGCGCTCAAGCCGGCAGGCCACCTCAAAACCGATCACCGACCCCATGCTGTGCCCGAAGAAGACCGTCGGCTTCTCCGACAACGTGATCAGCTCATCGACGATCCGATCCGCCAGGACGCCGATGTCGGTGATGCACGGCTCCCGCAACCGATCCTGCCGCCCGGGATACTGGATCGCCACCACATCGGCCCCCGGCGAGAACCTGGCCGAGACCGGACGAAAGAAGCTCGCCGACCCACCCGCGTGCGGAAAGCACACCAGGCGCTTACCCGCCCCCACCACCGGATGATAACGACGGACCCATACGGTACTGACGTCGTCCGCGGTACTCACGATCCGTTGATCCCTTCATCGCGCCGAATGCCACTCCGACCAGTGAACCCCGGCAACGACTCGCAAAATCACTAGAAGCCAGTACTCCAGCCGCACATCGGGATCTCCACTGAAGTCGCCGTCCCGCCATACGTCCAGTTCGACGCCGTCGACCAGATCGACCCGCCACGGGCCGGCCGGTGTACCGGACCCCGGCGCCGGGGTGACCGGCGCGCCCGTGACCAGCGCGCGCAACCGGCCGAGCACGTCCGCCGCGGCCACGGGCGTTCAGGTGAGCGGCGGACGAGCCAGGCCAGGATCGCCTTGATGTTCACGGTGCCCGAGTCGGCGTTGCCCGGACCGCCGCCTTGAAGGTTCATTCTCCAAAGCGGCGGATGGCCCACGGCAGAGTGGTCAGGACAGGGCGAACTCGGGCGAGTAGATGTCAAGCCAATAGTACATGTCAATTATTTTATCCAGGAGGAGCTTCTCTCCGTGCGATATCTTCGACGAGTCCATCTCGACCGCATACTTCAGCCATTCTCGGTTGAACAGCGTGAACAGCGGGCTATGGACGTCCGCCAGCACCTCTTTGCCCTGAATTTGCAGGGCGCTCGAGTAGCGAATGTCATGCATCATTGTCGGGTAACCGCTCTTCACCCGATTGGCCACCGATGGCGGAAGCAGGTCCTTTACGGCGTGCCTCAGCAGGCTCTTCTCCCTGCCGTCAAACGACTTGAGCTTCCACGGCGTGTTGTAGACATACTCGACGAGACGATGATCACAGTACGGAACCCGCACCTCAAGGCCGACCGCCATAGAGAGGCGGTCCTTACGATCGAGCAGCATCCGCAGGAACCGGGTCAGGTGCATGTGGAATATGACGCGCATCTGACGCTCGACACGCGACGCGCTGTCGAGGTGATCGACAGCCGCCACCGCCGTCGCATACTGGTCCCCCAGGTAGCTTTCCAATCCCATGGCCGCCAGCGCTTCCGCCGTGAAAGGCATGACGGTGTGGGTGCTGGGCTGCGCGTCGAGTACCGCCGCCATCCAGGGAAAGATGGGAAGTTCGCGAAGGTCGTTGTGGAACCATTGGTAGCCGCCGAAGTTCTCGTCCGCCGCCTCGCCGGACAGGGCCACCGTCGACTCATTGCGTATTTCTCGAAACAGCCGGTACATTGAGATATCTGATTCGCCGAACGCATTCGGTGTGTCCCGTGCCGTGATCACGGCACGGCGAATGGCCGGATCGGACAGATCTTCCGCGTTCAGCACCACCTGCCGGTGTACCGGCCTGATCAGATCGACCATATCCTTGACGAACGGCGCATCCGGGGTAGTCCGAAACACATCCGCTCTGAAGCGATCGACGTGATCGACGAAGTCGACCGAGAATGTACGTAGCCGTTCGCCGTCCGCGGCCAGCCTGGGCGACGCAAGACTGGCGATCGCGCTGGAATCCAGCCCACCGGAGAGCAGAACGCACTGGGGCACGTCGGAGATCAACTGTCGGCTGACGGTGTCGTTGAGCAGCTGCCGCACTCGTCCGATCGTGCTCTTCTGGTCGTCGGTGTGCGGCGCCGTCTGGAGCCTCCAGTACGTCCTGTTGCGGATTCCGCTCGCGTCGACAGTGACGACCGTGCCCGGCTCGACCTCGTACATCCCTTTCCAAATCGCCTGCCCCTGCCCGATGCCGGTCACCGCCGTGCGTATCCCGTCGATGTCGACTGCCTTGCGAGCGAGAGGGTTGGCCAGAATCGCCTTTGGTTCCGATCCGAACAGCACACCGTCGCGGGTCGGGTAGTAGTAGAGCGGCTTCACCCCCAGCCGGTCGCGGATCATGACAAGCTTCTGATCACGGGTATCCCAGATGGCGAATGCGAACATCCCGTTGAGGTGGTCGGCGACGCTTTCACCCCATTCGAGATAACCGTGCAACACGACCTCGGTGTCGCTCGCGGTACGGAACCGGTGCCCTCGGGCCTGCAGTTCCCTGCGCAGTTCGATGAAGTTGTAGGTCTCGCCGCTGTACACCAGGACCACCGGACCGTTCGGCGTGGCGAACTCCATCGGTTGCACGCCACCGTCCAGGTCGATGACCGCCAGCCTTCGGTGACCGAGCGCGGCATGCCGTTGCAGCCACGTTCCGGAGGCGTCGGGCCCGCGCAGCGCCATGGTGACGGTCATCGCGTCAATCGTGGCTTGCCGTTCGGTCAGGTCCGCGTCATAGGACACCCAGCCCGTGATCCCACACATAACCGGTCCTCTCCTTGTCTGTCACAGAAATCGACCACGGCTCTCGTGAGTGGTCTGCTCGGTTAGATCCCAACAGAGCACTCATGAAGGTTGAGGGATCTGCCACAGACCTGGCCTTCCGCCGGGAGGCGGCCGGCACCCGGCACTCACCTATCGATTGGGGCTTGGACGACATCCGGGGAGATGTCATCGTCCACCTCCGCCCTGGTAACTGCAGGCGCCGGCCCCGACGCCCTGCTGAAACCTGATGTTATGGACACTTTTCTAGGAAAACGCCTAGTCGGGTTTGGTCAGGGCGGGGATGAGTTGAGCGTGTTTGGGTAACGCTCGGCGGCAGGTGGGGCGAATCCCGGCCCGGCAGGCCGGCGGCAATTGAAACCCGGTAGGTGCTCAAGCCCCGGCCGGTGCTTATGGAGGTCACGGACGCGCGACCGAGAAGCCAAAGCTGTCAGGGCCGCCTTCCCGATGCCCGGAGCCAAGGTGGATCCGGGCTTCCGATGAGGAACGCCGCACTGGACTCCCTTGTGCGGCGGCGAAGACCCGCACGTCACCCGCATCGGCGCCGTGATTCTAATGATTTCCGGGAATCGGTCGCACCAGGATGTGCCGGACAGGCAAGCAAGATCGCTGCTCGGATCCGTCACACATGTCACTTCGGCAGCCGATCCAGGGAGGCAATCAAGAGTGAGCCCAACTCCGACCGCCGCTGATCCGACCCTCGACTGTCCGGCTTTGATACGATGCGTGTCCTCATAGTAACCGTCGGCTCGGAGGGGGACCTCCAGCCTTTTCTTGCCCTCGGAAAGCGTCTGCTCGCGGAGGGCCACGACGTTAAGCTCTCGGCCTCCGACGGTTACGCAGCGCGCGCCGACGCTGTCGGTGTTCCCTTCGTCGGCAGGCCGACTTGGAACGAGACGGAATTCCAGGCGAACTACATCCGTATTCTCAACGAGAAGAACAAGCTGCGACAACTGACGGTTGTGATCGAATTCCTGGCGCAGGAGCAGCGTGCCGCGGTACCGCAACTGATGGCGCTGGCCCGTGAGGCCGACGTCGTCATCAACTCACCGCTGGCCATCGGCGCGGTCGCCGCAGCGCGCGCGGTCGGCACGCCCCAGGTGAGCGTGCACCACACCTGGCCACTGCACCGAGCGCGCGGGCATGGCCCGAACAATATCGATTTCGGGCCCGTCGGCAACGCCCTCGCATGGTCGGTCGTTGGCGGGGGGGTCAGGCTCGCGACCGACAAACTGTTCAACCCTGTCGTCGCCGCAGCCGGCCTTCCGCCCTGGCGCGACGTTCTCTTCGACGCGAGCCATTCGCGCCTGCTCAACCTCATCGCCATCAGCCCGAGCATCCTCAAGCACGATCCGCTCTTCGAGTCCACCTACCGCACCATGGGATACTGGTTTCTCGAGGAACCGGAGTACGTACCCCCGGACGACCTCGCGGCGTTCATCGCCGACGAGCCGCCGGTGGTGATCGGCTTTGGCTCGAACAACGGGTTCGACGCCCGTGCGGTCACAGAGCAGCTGCTTGAGGCGGTTCGCGGCCTGGGCCGGCGTGTCGTCCTGCAATCCGGCTGGGCGGGGCTCGGAGACCAGGAGCTGCCGCCCAACATCTTTCTGGCGGACTTCGTCCCGCACGGGTGGCTCTATGCCCGCGCCGCGTGCGTCGTCCATCACGGGGGGGCCGGGACGACCGCGGCGGCGTTCCGGGCCGGTATCCCGCAGGCGGTCGTGTGGCTTCAAGGTGATCAGCTCCACTGGGGAAGGAGGATCGCGCAGCTCGGCGTCGGGCCCCCGCCTCGTCACCACCACGCCCTCAAGGCCGGCTGGTTGCGAGGCACGCTCAATCGCCTGCTCACCGACAGCGGTATGGCCACCCGCGCTCGGGCACTCGGTGCCGCGATCCGTAAGGAGGACGGGACGGGGATGGCGGTTCGCGCGATCGAGGAGGTGTTCGTGGCCAGGTAGAAGTGGCTCCGGTCACAGCGCGGTGGGCCCGCCGGTATGGCCGCCCGGTCCGCTATGACCGGATCCCGCGGGAGAAGCCCATGTGCTCCAGGTTGGGCAGGACCGGATGAAGATCCTGCGGGCGGTCTTCGCCGACAGCGCGCCATCGCGGTCGCGGGGTCTGCCAGGAGCACCGGTATCGCAGCAGGTGTGGGTCCGGCGGTACCGAACCGACACGGACGGCGACCTGGCGCGGCGGGCTCCCGACTTCAGCCGGGACCGGCAGACCCGTCATGGTCGCCCCCGCCGATCCACCACCACTGCCCCGGAGAGGGGCCAGGACGTCGATGCCGTCCACACCGAACACGAAAACCGTACGGCGAAGGCGCATGACCTCGCGCGATCGCGTTGTCGACCGGCGGTCACGGGTCGCGGCGCAGAGGTACTGACCGAAATCACCGAGAGTACCCGCATGTCCCCGTACGGCGGGCCGTCAGAAATCGCATCACCGCGCGGGATGGCTCCGCACGCCAACCCGCGAACCGTCACCGGGACTTCCGGCCGCGACCACTACGCGTCAAGAGCCGCCCACCAGGATCGGTTCTCCCGGTACCAGGTGATGGTGCCCGCGAGACCTTCCCTAAAATCGATCATGGGTTCGAACCCGATCTCCTCGGTGATCTTCCTGTGGTCGATCGAGTACCGGTGGTCCTGAGCCCGCCGGTCTGCCACATAGCGGACCCGGTCCCAATCGGCCCCGGCCAGTTCGAGCAGAAGGCCGGTCAGCTCACGGTTGGTGAGTTCTATCCCGCCGCCGATGTTGTAGATCTCGCCGGCGCGACCCTTGTCAAGGACCATGGAAATGCCGCGGCAGTGGTCGTCGACGTGCAGCCATTCGCGGATGGCGCCGCCGTCGCCGTGCAGCGTGAGGTCGCGCCCCTGGAGCAGACGGGTGACAAAACGGGGAATGATCTTCTCCGGATGCTGCCGGGGTCCATAGTTGTTGGAGCATCGGGTGATCGACAAGTCCAGGCCGTAAGTGCGCCAGTGCGATCGGGCGAGGCAATCACTGGCCGCCTTCGACGCCGAGTACGGGTTGTTGGGCTCGAGCCGAAACCGTTCCGTCCATGATCCCTGCTCGATCGACCCGTACACCTCGTCGGTGGACACGTGCACGACGCGCTGGATTCCACTCGTCCCGCATTGTTCGAGAAGGCGGTGGGTGCCCATCACATTGGCCCACACGAACGGGTCCGCGTCGTCCACCGCCCTGTCGACATGCGACTCGGCAGCGAAATGCACGACTCCGTCGTGTCCGGGCAGAAGATCGGCCAGCAGCTCCCGATCGCAGATGTCACCACGCACAAAGGTCAACTTCGGATGTGCCTCGGGCAGGTTCTCCCTCCTGCCGGCGTAGGTCAACTTGTCCAGAACGGTGACTCGGGTGTCCTCATGGCCGGGATATCGGCCGTCCAACATTGACCGTACGAAATGGGATCCGATGAACCCAGCTCCGCCAGTGACCAGGATTCGCATCTGATACTCCTTCATCCGCGTTACCTGCCTCGCCTCTGGCGGACAACTCGGACGGAAACACGGTGTCGGCGATCATGTGATTCCCCCAGATCAAGGGGTTTCGTTCAGGTGATTGTGCCTCAGCCGATCAGGTAATTCCCCTAGTGTTGGCGGACGTAAGCTCCGACCGCCAGCTGATCGAGGACTTGTCGTGAGCTGTCGAAAGGACTTCCGCCAGATCGAGCGCGGTGGCCACGACGGCTGGGCAACACGATGGGTGGAAGGAGAGAACGCTGATGGACACCACCGGCCGCTGCCTGGTGTGCGGGACCAACCGTCTGGAACAGGTGGTCTCGCTCACCCCGACTCCGCCCGCCAACGACATCGCACCCACGGCCGAGGCGGCCCGATCTCAGCACCGGTACCCATTGGACCTCGTGCGCTGCGCCGGATGCGGCCTGGTCCAGCTTGTGGACGTCGTTCCCCGATCGGTGCTGTTCGCCGACTACCGGTACGCCACGGGTGCCGCTCCTGCCCTCGTCGACCACTGCCGTGCGCTGGCCACCCGGGTCACGGATCGACTGGAGCTGGCCTCCGGGGCGAAGGTGCTCGAAATCGGCTCGAACGACGGCACGCAACTGAGCTTCTTCGCCGAGCGCGGCATGCGGGTGCTCGGTGTCGACCCGGCGGTCGAGCTCGGGGTCCACGCGCAGGAGCAGGGAATTCCAACGCTGACCGCGCATTTCGGTGTGGAGTCGGCCGAGAAGATACTGAGTGACATCGGGCCCGTTGACGCGGTGTTGGGCAGCAATGTGCTCGCCCACGTCAACGACGTGAACGGAGTTCTCCGCGCGATCCGCCTGCTCCTCAAACCGGGTGGCTGCGCCGTCATCGAGGTCGCGCACGTCCTGCCGATGGTCCAGCACGGTATCTTCGAGTTCGTCTACCACGAGCACCTTTCGTACTTCTCCCTGCACGTGCTGGCACAGGCGGCCGAGGCGAACGGGCTCACGGTGTCCGACGCCGAGCTCATCCCGACCCAGGGAGGCTCGTTGCGCTGCTGGATACGCCGCGATGACGAGGCCCGCCCCTCGACGGCCGGATTCGACCGGATTCTGCAGGCCGAGGTCGACGCGGGGGTGCCCGACGGCAGTTTTCTCGACGGCTTCGCGGACCGCATCGACCGGGTCTGCACGACCCTCAACGACGTGCTGGGCGGCCTGTCGAGAGTCGGCCGGCGGGTCTGCGGGTACGGCGCGTCGGCGCGGGCCGTCACCCTGCTCTCCCAGGCCGGAGTGGGCGGTGAGATCGCCTGGATCGTCGATGACAACCCGCGCAAGGTGGGCAAGTACACGCCGGGCGACGGTATCCCCATTGTGAGCTCCGAGCGGTTGGCCGCGAACGCGGCCGACTACTGCGTGCTGTTCGCCTGGAACTTCGAGGCCAGTATCCGCGCCCGGTCGGCGGCGTTCTCGGCAGCCGGCGGCGCGTTCGTCGTGCCGTTCCCGGAGCTGTCCATCAAGTGAAGTGGTTAGCCGGATGATCCTATTGGCCTGGAATGTCACATGACGATCGTCTGGAGGAACTGACGTGCACGTCCTGGTCACTGGAGGTCTGGGCTATCTCGGCCATGCGGTCACCCTCGACCTTCTTGCCGCCGACCACCAGGTCACCGTCCTGACCCGGGGCCACACGGACGCGGGGCGGCACGCCGGCGTCGGCCTGGTGGAAGGCGATGTCCGGGACCGCGGCCGAATCCGGGAAATAGTCGCCGCCGGACGCTTCGACGCGGTATGCCACCTCGCCGCAGTGTCCCGAGGGCGGGACTCGTTCGCCGACCCGCTGACGTATTACGACGTAAACGTGGTTGGCACCCTCAACCTCCTGATGGCGCTCGACGACATCCGTGAATCGGTGCCGCCGGCTCGATTCGTGTTCACATCGACCGACAAGGTTTACGGCTCGCAGCACGTCGGTGCCATAAGCGAGGATCTGGAACCCCACCCGGAGAGTCCCTACGCGGCGTCGAAGGTCGGGGCGGAGCAGCTCGTCGCGGCGTACGCCGCCACTGGAGCGATCGGCGCGGTCACGCTTCGGTGCTTCAACATCGCCGGAGCCGCCAATGGGCGCACCGACACCGACACCGCGCGTATCATCCCGAACGTATTCCGCGCGCTCACCGGCGAGTTGCCGTACATCACACTCAACGGCGACGGATCCGCGGTCCGCGACTTCGTCCACATCCTCGACGTGGCGACAGCGATGCGGCTGTCGCTCGCCGCCGTGAAGGTAGGCAAGCACCGCGTCTACAACATAGGGAGCGGCACCGCGTCCAGCATGGCGCAGGTCGTGGCGACAGCGGAAGCTGTGACCGGCCTTCCGGTACCGGTCCGAAAGGCGCCGCCCAAGCGGGAACCGCAGATCCTCACGGCCGACAACAGCCGCGCGGTGAAAGAACTCGGCTGGCTTCCCGAGCGATCGGGCCTTACCGAGATGATCGCCGACGCATGGCGCACCTGGCACGCCTGACGATCAGCACCGCATCGGCGCCCGGCGAGAACCTGGCCGAGACCGGACGAAAAAAGCTCGCCGACCCACCCGCGTGCGGAAAGCACACCAGGCGCTTACCCGCCCCCACCACCGGATGATAACGACGGACCCAAGCGGTACTGACGTCGTCCGCGGTACTCACGATCCGTTTACCCCTTCATCGCGCCGAATGCCACTCCGACCAGTGAAACCCAGCAGCGACTCGCAAAAACACTAGAAGCTGGGCCGGTGAGCCCCAGCCCGAGGCTGTCAACCGGTCCCATACGCCACGAACTCCGGTGATTTCCTGGTCTTTCGACATCTAGTGTCGCTACTGGCCGTGGGCGGCGAGAGGGATTTCCATGATCACAGCCCGTGGACCGACACACGGTTTTCACGTGGACGGTCAGCGGATCGACGCGGTCAATGGTGTCGACATCGATGTGAACGACCCCTTGGGTGGTCAACGTACGTTGACCTTACGAATGGGGAAATCGTGGCTCTGGTGACCGAAGCAGAAGGGGACGACCCTTTGCGTGCGCTGCGTGCCGCCGCCGAGTTGCGCCGCCAGGTCGATCGGCTGGCCGCCGTCCAGGTGCGCCGGGTACGCGTACAGGGGAGTCATGGGTGCACATAGCGCAGGCCGTCGGGGTCGGAAAGCAGGCGGCGCACAAGCGCTTCGGCGGGGGGAGATTCTTCGCGGGCGGGTGGCACCGAGCGGCCTGAGCAAGCGGAAGCTGAGCAAGCGGAACTCGTGGCGGCTGCTGTTCGACCTAGTCCGCCCGCACAAGCGCGTGCTGCTGCTGGGTGGCGTGCTCACTTTGGTGGGCAGCTCCGCCGGGCTGGCGATGCCGATCCTCGCCAAGAGCGTGATCGACACCTTCGGGAAGGGTGGCGACCTCATCGGCCCGGTGCTCTGGCTGTCGGCGTCGGTCCTGGTGGCGGCCCTGGTCTTGACGGCGGGGCGCTTCCTGCTCGAGCGGATGGGCGAGGGAATCGTGCTGGCCTCGCGCATGAGCCTCGTTGATCGCATCCTGCGGCTCAGGGTGGCCGACGTGGACCGGCTCAAGCCGGGGGACCTGCTCTCCCGGGTCAACTCCGACACCACGCTGCTGCGCGCCGTCTGCACGGAGGCGCTGGCCAGCTCAGTGGACGCGATCTTCGTGTTCCTGGGTGCGGTGGTGCTGATGGCCATCATCGACGGCCTGCTCCTCATGATCACGCTCGCGGTGATCGCCCTGATCGGCCTCATAGCGGCGTCGATCACGCCGCGCATCCGCCGGGCGTCGCTCCAGGCCCAGGTGGCCCTGGGCGAGATGAACTCCGCGCTCGACCGTGCTCTCCAGGCGTTCCGCACGGTCAAGGCCAGCGGGGCCGAGTCACGCGAGATCGCGCTGGTGGGCGCCGCGGCCACCGAGGCGCGTGACCGCGGCGTGACCGCCGCCGCGTGGAGCTCGGTCACGGGCATCGCCGCCTGGATGTCAACCCAGCTGGCGTTCCTCGCCGTGCTTGGAGTGGGCGGCGCGCGCGTCGCCAGCGGGTCGATGGAGATCTCGTCGCTGATCGCGTTCCTTCTCTACCTGTTCTACCTGGTGTCCCCAATCGGGACGCTGATCCAGAACCTCACCCAGATACAGAACGGCCTGGCCGCGATAGCTCGCATCCAGGAGATCTCCGAGCTTCCGTCCGAGCCGCCCACCCCCGAGACGTGGAAGCCGGAGACCGGTGCCCCCGTCGGCCTCACCTTCAGCGGCGTGGTCTTCCGGTACGGCGAAGACCGGCCGATCATCCACAACCAGGTGAACTTCAAGGTGCCCGCTGGTGGCATGACAGCCCTGGTCGGCCCTTCGGGAGCCGGCAAGTCCACGGTCTTCGGGCTCATCGAACGGTTCTACGAGCCACAGGCCGGGACGATCCTCATCGGTGGCCGAGACATCCGCGAGTGGCCACTGAGCGAGCTGCGCGCTTCGCTCAGCTACGTGGAGCAGGACGCCCCCGTCCTCGCTGGCACATTCCGGGAGAACCTCGTCTTCGGAGCGCCTGGCGCTACCGAGGAGGAGATCGCCCACACCCTGGCCCGCACCCGCCTGGACGATCTGATCGCCCGCCTGCCCGAAGGCCTCGATACGCCTGTCGGCCACCGCGGCGTCCTGCTCTCGGGCGGGGAGCGCCAGCGGGTGGCCATCGCCAGGGCACTGCTCCGCAAACCCCGTTTGCTGCTGCTCGACGAGGCCACCTCGCAGCTCGACGCCATGAACGAGCTGCGCCTGCGCGAGGTGGTGGCCGAGGTGGCGCGAGAGACCACGGTCCTGGTCATAGCCCATCGGCTGTCCACCGTCACCGGCGCCAACCGGATCATCCTCATGGAGGCAGGCCGGGTCCGCGCCTACGGCACTCATGACGAGTTGGTCGACGCCGACGACCTCTACCGCGAGCTTGCCGCGACCCAGTTCCTCGTCACGTCCTGATGCTCCAGGGAGCCGACGTGGTGCATATGATCCGTGCTTTCCCCGCCGCGGCGGGGAAAGC
>NZ_JBEXGU010000204.1:0-14695 GCF_040607515.1 Streptosporangium sp. NPDC005286
TATCCCCGGCCGACCGGCCGGGCCCCGGGCACCGCCTCACGGCCTGGGCCACGAACGCCGGCAGGATCGGGAACTTGCGCTCCTTGCGCCGCTCCAGCCCCTGATTGGTCGAGCGGCGTGCGACCTGACCTGTCGTTAAGGAGCGTGTCACCAGGTACACAGTGAGGCGATATGACAGGAAACGTGCTCTCTTCGAGCGACGTCAGGCCTGGTGATGACGCCGGTCGGCCCGCTGGTGAGGTCAACGCAGCACTAGTGGTCAGGGCCTTACCTGGTTGACGCGCCGGCGGGAATCGGCTCCGGCTGTGGGTCTTCGACCGAGCCGGAACAGGATCACGCCGAGTACCCGATCTGTTCGGACGGTGCCGAAGTGCCGGGAGTCTCTGCTCGCCTCGGCGTTGTCGCCGAGGAGCACGATGTGCCGGGGCGGAACGATACCGGTGGGCTGCCGGGCCCAGGAGGGCAGGCAGGCCGGCTCCGGATCGCCCGGCACCGCGGCGACCCGTTTGACCATCCACCGGGAGCCTTGGGCCCCGGTCGGATCGCCCGGCCGGCAAGGTCCCGGCTCCTCGACCACCACGATGTCACCGTTACGCAGCCGCTCACCCGGCGTCCGGCGGACCAGCACCCGGTCTCCGGGGCGTAGCGCCGGTGCCATGCTCAGCCCGCTGACCGACAGTGCGACGAGGTGCCCGCGGAGCAGGACGGCCGCGGCCACGACGGCGAACGCGAGCACCAGCACCGCGCCGGCACCGGTCAGCACGGCGGCCAGAGCGGCGCTCACCGGACCCCCTCCGACGTCGAAGGACGGTAACCGGTCGCCTGCAGCTCGAAGAGCCGGGCGTACGCACCGCCGCGCATCAGCAGCTCGTCGTGCGTGCCCCGTTCGGCGATCCGCCCGTCGGACAGCACGACGATCAGATCGGCCTCGCGTACGACGCCCAGCCGGTGTGAGACCAGCACGCCGGCCAGTCCGCGCCGGTGCTCCCGGAGCCGGGCGTGCACCTCATGCTCGGCCTTGGCGTCCAGGGCGGAGCTCGGCTCGTCAAGGACGAGCAGATCGGGCCGGTCGAGTACGAGACCCCGGGCTATCGACAGCCGCTGCCACTGCCCGCCGGAGAGGACCACCCCGGTGTCCGGGTCGGCGCGGTCGGCTTCGGAGAAGAAGATCCGGGTCAGCAGCGTCTCGTAGCCGTGCGGGAGGGCGGCCAGGACGTCGTGCACACCGGCGCGATCCGCCGCGCCCTCGATCCGGTCGTCGTCTCGCAGGGCGGTCAGGTCGCCGATGGCGATGTTCTCCCGCGCCGTGAGGTCATAGGGGATCGCGTCCTGGAAGACGGCCCGGATCCGGCGTCTCAGCTCCGCCGGGTCGAAGTCGCGCAGGTCGACGCCGTCCCAGAGCAGCTGCCCACGAGTCGGATCGTAGAGCCGGCACAGCAGTTTTATCAGCGTGCTCTTCCCGGCTCCGTTGAGCCCGACCACGGCGGTCGAGCGCCCCGCCGGGAGTGTCAGGTTCACCCCGCGCAACACCCACGGCTGGTCGTCGGCGTAACGGAACCACACATCGCGCAGCTCGATCCCGCCCCGCAGGGGTGTCACCGGCAGGGGCCTGTCGCGTACCGGCAGATCTGGCCCGGCGTCGACAACGGTCAGGTAGTGACCGAAGAGCAGCAGCGCCTGATGCACGGACACGGCCTCGGTCACCAGAGCGGCAAGGGCGCCCTGTACCGTGCCGACCGCGGCGACGACGAGCACCACGTCACCGACGGTCAGGGTGCCCTCGGCCGCGGCGCGTACCGCCCACAGCAGCAGACCGGCCGCCACCGCGGCGCCGAGCACCGCCAGCCCACCCTGAAGTCTCAGCTCCCGCCGGTCGATCCGGCGGTGTGCGCCCTGGATCGTGCGGATCTCCGTGGCCATCCGCTGCCACAGGTACGGTCCGGCGCCGAACAGGCGCAGTTCCTTGGCGGCCTGCGGGCTGGTCAGCAGGCCGGAGTAGAACAGTTCCCGCCGCTCGGCCTGTCCGGTCTCGGCCATCATCGCCGCCCGGCGCCTGCTCAGCGCCAGCTCGGCCAGCAGGGCCGGTACGGCGGCGAGCAGGACCGCCACCGCCACCCAGGGCCCGAGCAGGAGCAGGGAGCCGGCGAAGCCGGTGATCGTGAGCAGTGCCTGGATGCCCCCCAGCCCGCCGTCCACCACCATTCCCGGACTGCTGACCCCGCTGGACCTGGCGATCTGGAGACGGTCCAGGAAGACCGGATCCTCGAAGCGGCGCAGCCCCACGAAGCGGTCCACCGAGGTGTAGAGACGTGAGGTGGCGAGCAGGCTCACCCGCCGGTCGCTCTCGGTCCGCAGGTAGCGGGTGGCGTGCGGCATCAGCGCGGCGGCCACCCCGACGGCCCCAAGCGCGGCGGCCGGCCCCAGCAGGTCGAGCCACCGCAGTGGCCCGGCCACCAGCCGGTCGATCACGACTTTGGTCAGCCAGGCGACCGAGGGCGGCGCGAGCCCGCTCAGCAGCGTCACCACCAGATACGCGGCGATCTGCGCCGGGGCGGCCTGCCGGGCGAGTGACAGCGCTCGCCCGGCTGCGCGGAACGACATCGGTGCGGCGAGATCAGCCGGCGGCCGGGAGGGCCACGGCATCGCGGTCGACGACGGGGGCGAGCTCGTAGCCGGACGCGGCCACCACGCCCTCCTCGACGAGGACGAACGCGGGGAAGCCGGTCACCCCGAACGCCTGCTGCACCGGCCCCCGATCGGCTTCCACCACGACGGTGGCCACCGGCCGCAGCAGCTCGACCAGCGCCGCGGTCTCCTCCCGCGTGCCGACGGTCACGGCCAGCACGGCGTCACGCCCCCCGGGCCGGGTCGCGGCGTACTCGACGAAGGAGGGCAACCTCTCCTTGCACGGCTGGCAGCTCGGGGAGAAGAAACCGACCAGCGGGCGCTCGCCGAGCGTCGCGAGGCTGACCGGCAGGTCCGCCACGCTGGTGGCGTCGAATCCGTCCACCGACGATCCCGCCGGCATCGCGACGTCGACGCCGCCGGAGCCGCCGCCGCGCAGGGCGGCCAGTTCGGCGGTGTGCTCACGGAGCCGGCGTACGACGCCGACGGTAAATATCAGGTTGGTCACGACCAGCAGTCCGACCAGGACCGCGACCGCGGCTAGGTACGCCATCAGGTCTCCTCCAGGAGGTGGGGGTGGGTGCGAAGAGCGCGACGAGGTCGTCCAGCATGGTGACCAGCAGGCCTGCGCAGGCCCCCGCGAGCAGTGCGACGATCGACCACGTCGATGAGTGTTGGCCGGCCGGTCCGGTGAGCCCGGCCAGCGCGACAACAATGAGCAGAAGGTTGCGGATCAGGTGGCGGCCGGACAGCGGGGTGGACGAGGCGCCGAAGCAGCGGCACGGTTCCGCGCCGCCCCGGGTGAGCACCACCGCCACCCCCGAGGTGAGTACGACGAGCAGCGCGGTGGCCGCGGCGAAGCCGGCATCCCGGGTGGGCGGGACCGCCAGCAGCACCACCACGATCACTTCCGCCGCGGTGACCGCGACCGCGACCGGCAGGGCGCGATCGCCGCGGACCGGAAGCATCGAGGCCAGGGAGGTCGCGAAGGCGCGCAGGGCCTGCCCGCCACGCAGTTTGCTCGCCGCGGAGACGAGGAAGACCACCGCGAGCAGGCCCTGACATGCCGCTATCAGATGTGTCATTCAGCATGCACGGGCGTAGTACCTGCAGGGGCCGCACGGCTGGAAGTCGCAGCAGGTCTTCTTGTACAGCTCGATCCCCACGCAGTAACAGGAAATGCTGGCGCAGGCCGCGGCGGCGTGCGCGGTCGCCTTGGGAACGAGTCCGTCGACCATGCGGTCGGCGAAGGCGGTGAGCATACGGGTCATGGTGTCCTCCTCCGTGCCGGCCGCCGAATGCGGCCCGGCAAATCCATCGAAACCCGGACTTAATCGACCGACCAGGATCTTGCACCGGACGTTGCACCGGACGTCCGGTACGCTGCCAGGAAGATCGAGGAGGGCCGATCTTGGGGAATGCGTTCGGAGTGCTGCTCCGTCGTCACCGAATACAGCGTCAGCTCACACAGGAAGTGCTTGCCGAGCGGTCCGGTATCAGCTCCCGCTCGATCCGCGAGATGGAGCGAGGCCCCGGGCGGAGCCCCCGGCCGCAGACGATCGAACAGCTCGCGACGGCACTGGCGCTGACCGGCGACGAGCGAGCGGAGTTCACCGACGCCGGGCACGCGCTCTTCTGGGCCAACCGTGCCGGACGGTCCAGCCGGAACAAGCCGTCGGACGGAAACATCCGTGCCGTTGACTCACCGCCCTGGCAACTGCCCGCAGATCTCCCCGACTTCGTCGGCCGCGGCGAGGAACTCGCCCTGGTCGGCGAGGTGCTCGATCCGACCATCCGCGGCGCGAGGTTGGTGGTGGCCTCCGGCCCGCCGGGTGTCGGCAAGACGGCGCTGGCGATACACGCCGGCCACCGGCTCGCGCCGCTGTTTCCGGACGGGCAGTTGTACGCGACGCTGCGCGGCGCCACCAGCGACCCCGCCGATCCGGCCGAGGTGCTGGCCCAGCTGCTGCGGATGCTCGGTGTGGACGGATCGGCCCTGCCTGCCGGGGTGGACGCCCGCGCGGGCCTGCTCCGGATCCGGCTGGCGGGACGGCGGGTGCTGATCGTCCTTGACGACGCCGGTGGATACCGTCAGGTGGAGCCGCTGCTGCCCGCCGAGGGCGTCGCGATGATCGTGACAAGCCGGCTGCCGCTGACCGGACTCCCCGGGGTGACGGCCATCGACCTGCGCCCGCTGCCCGATACGGTGGCCGTCGACCTGCTCGCCCGGGTGGCCGGCGTGGCACGTGTGCGAGCCGAGCCCGTGGCCGCCGCCGAACTGGTCAAGGTGTGCGGCGGATTGCCGCTGGCGGTCCGGATCGTCGCGGCCCGGCTGGCCGCGCGGCCACACTGGGCGGTCGGCGCGCTCACGGAACGGCTGACCGATGAGTGCCATCGGCTCGACGAGCTGCGGCACGGCGACCTCGCGGTGCGTCCCGGGCTGCAACTCGCCTACCGGGGGCTCAGCCCGGCCACCGCCCGGGTGTTCGCGCTGCTCGGCGGGTTGAACGTCCCCTCGTTCCCGGAGTGGCCGGTGGCCGCGCTACTGGACGCCGAACCGGCCGCGGGGGCCGCCGCGCTGGAGGAGCTGCTCGACGCCCGGCTGCTGGACGACCTCGGCCCCGATCGGGCAGGCCAGCCGCGTTACCGGTTTCACGCGGTCACCCAGCTGTACGCGCGCGAGCGCCGGGAAGCCGAGATCGGCCGGTCCGAATGGGTCGCCGCACTGACCCGGACCGCCGGCGGCTGGCTGGCCCTCGCCCGGCAGGCCCAGAACCACCTGCACAGCGACCGGTTTCACCTCGACGACCGGAGCGGCCCGCCGGTCGTCGCCGACCCGCGCGCGGCCGCCGTCGCCGCCCATCGGCCCATCGAATGGTTCGAAGCCGAACGGGAGAGCATCGCGGTGCTGGTCCAGGCGTGCGCCGAGACAGGTCTGACGGCGACGGCACGCGGCCTGGTCGGCTGCAGCACCGACTTCTACGACTTCCGAGGTTATTACGATGACCTGCGGCGGATCCTGGAGACGGCGCTGACCGCCTGCCGGCAGGCCGGCGATCGCCTCGGTGAGGCGGCGATGCTCCGAGGGCTCGGTCACTGCCTGGTCGAGCTCGATGACATGGATGAGGGTCTGGCCATGCTGCACGCCGCGCGCGTGCTGGCCGAGAGAGTCGGTGATCCATCCGGGGCTGCGCTGGCCCGCCGGTACATCGGTTTCACCCTGGGGCTGATCGGCCGACTCGACGAGGCCGAGGCGGAGATACGTGTCGCGGTGCGGGAACTGCGGCTCACCGGGCAGCGGTCCGCCGAGGCCGTTGCCCTCGCCAGCCTCGGGTTCGTGCTGCGGCAGCGCGGTGACAGCGCCGAGGCCGTCGACATCCTTCGCGCGGCGTCGCTCATCGCCCGATCGTGTGGTGACCGGTTCGCTCAGGCCTACAGCTTGCGAGGCCTCTCCGGGGCGTTCCTGGCTCAGGGAAAGGTCCAGGAGGCGCAGCGGGCGGCCCGGCGATCCGTCACGCTCTTCGAACAGATCGGTGATCTGATCGGCACCGCCCAGAGCCTGCGGGTGCTCGGCGAGGCACTCGCGCACGAGCCGCACAGACTGGTCGAGGCCGAACGGGTGCTGGGCGGCGCGGCGGCGCTGTTCCGTGAGCGGGGGCACAGCTGGGGACTGGCCCTCACCGAGCTGAGCCTCGGCGAGGTGGAGCTCGGCCGTGATGCCGAGGGGGCCACCGACCGCCTTCACCGTTCTCTGCGCTACTGGACCGACAATCAGGTGCCGGCTCTGCGGGCGCGTACGCTCGTCGCGCTCGCGTCCGCCGCCGAACGGGCGGGTGACCCTGACGCGCGGAGACTGCTGGCCAGTGCCCATCGGATCTACCGGGAGCTGGGCATACCGGCCGCGAATGCCCTCAACGACACCGTACCGCCCTGAGAAACGACAACAGCGCGGGACACCGGCGTTCCGCCGCGCCGCCGGGATCGCGCCCGCCGGACGTGCGCGTGCCGAGCGCGTCCGGCGGCCGACGATCGCCGGAGCCACGCGGATCAGCTCGTCATCGACGAGCGCCTCCACCATGAACAGCGCGAAGTCCACCCGCCGGGTGATGTCGCCGGTGAGAACGGGGTCACCGACGCGAACGCCGCAAGTAGCCTGCTGTCCCAGTCGGTTTGACAGCTTCCGGCTCATCACGCGAGCCCGAGTGGACGCCCTGGAACGGGCACGGAAAACGAGTACGGCGGGCGGTCGGTGACCGCCCGCCGTACTCCGTCAGTGGATCGTCATCCGATCAGAGCCGCTGCCACAGGGCGGGAACGTTCGGCGGCTCCCAGCCGGGCAGTGAGGTGTGACCCTGCAGGCATCGGTAGCCGACGCCGTTGTAGGTCACGGTGTCCCCCACCGCGTACAGGGTCCAGGTCTGCCAGGTGCTGCCGCCCTGCCCACCGCTGACGGTGAGGCTGAAGGTGGCCGAGCGGTCGGCGCTCGCGCCGTCCGCGTTGAGGTTGATCGTGTAGGTCCCCACGGGGGTGCTCGCCGAGGTGGCGATCGTGACCGCGGAGGACTGGCCGGAGTTGATGTTCGCCGGGCTGAAGGACGCGGTCGCGCCGGAGGGCAGGCCGGAGGCGCTCAGCGCGACGGCCTGCGCGTTACCGGAGGTCACCTGGGTGCTGAGCGTCGCGCTTGCCGACTGGCCGGGCTGGACCGAGGCCGAGGACGGGCTCACCGAGACCGAGTAGTCGTTGGCCGGAGGAGGGGTGTCCCCCACGGCGAGCTTCCACAGGGCGTTGGCGGCGGCGTCCGCGTTGCGGTCCAGCGCGGTGGTGTTGATGTTGGAGGTGGTGTCGCAGGCGGAGTGGTAGCAGCGGTCGAAGGCCTGGCCCGCGGTGCCGCCCCACTTGGCGGCCTGAGCCGACGTCTTGACCGTCTCGGCACCGGTGAAGACACCGCCCACCTTGACGCCCGCGTTCTTGAACGGGGTGTGGTCACTGCGGCCGTCACCCGCGGTCTCGATCTCGGTCGGGACGTTGAGCGTGGCGTAGTAGTCCTTGAAGATCTTCTCGATGGCCGGGTTGTCGTCGTAGACGAAGTAGCCCGGGTTCGGCGAGGCGGTCATGTCGAAGTTGAGGTAGGTGTCGACCCCGCTCGCGCCGCCGTTCTGGACGTAGTGGGTCGAGCCGCGCAGGCCGAGCTCCTCGGCGCCCCACCAGGCGAAGCGGACGTGCTTGGTCAGCGTGGGGTTGCGGTTGGCCAGCGTCAGCGCGACCTCCAGCAGGGTCGCCGAGCCCGAGCCGTTGTCGTTGATACCGGGACCGGCCGTGACGCTGTCCAGGTGGCTGCCCAGCATGACCGTCGGACCGGTGGGACCGGCCGGCCAGTTGGCGATCAGGTTGGAATGGGTCTGGCCGTTGTAGGTGAAGTTCTGCACCGTCGTGCTGTAGCCGGCCGCGTCGAGCCTGCCCTTGATGTAGTTCAGCGAGGCGGTGTAGCCGGAGGTGGCCGAGGCCCGGTTGCCGCCGTTGCCGGAGGCGATGGACTGCAACTGGTTCAGGTGCGCCGTCACGTTGGCCACCGGGATGTCCGGGCTGGTCGGGTCGGGCGGGTTGCCGCCGGTGACGGTCAGGGAGTAGCTCGCCGTCCGGTCCACGTCGGCGCCGTCGGCGGTGACCGTCACCGAGGAGGTGCCGCTGGGCGTGCTCCCCGAGGTGGCCAGCGTCAGCGTCGAGGTCTGGCCCGCCGTGATGGTCGCCGGGCTGAAGGACGCGGTCGCGCCGGAGGGCAGGCCGGAGGCCCGCAGCGTGATGGACTGGGCGCTGCCGCCGGTCACCGTGGTCCCCACGGTGGCGGTGGTGGACTGGCCGGCCTGCACACTGCCCGAGGTCGGGCTGAGGGAGACCGAGAAGTCGTTGCCGGGCGGGTTCACCGTGCAGGTCGCCTCGCCGCTCTGCGCCGGGACGTTGACGGCGGCCCACGCGGCCTTGGTCGCGTTGACCTCGACGCAGCTGTTCGGGAAGAGCTGCTTGGCCGCGGCCACGGTGGTCAGGCGCGCCTTGGCGTGCGTCCACGGAATGGTCTTGCTGTTCAGGCCGCCCACGAAGATCTGACCGGCCTTCTGGATGCCGATGCCGGTCAGGCCGGCCGGTCCGGAGCAGACGGTGCTGGCGGGCTTGCCGGGCGGGTTGGTGCCCTCGGCGAGCAGGTAGAACCAGTGGTTCTGCGGTCCGGCCGCCGCGTGCACCTCGGTGTTGGGGATCGAGGAGCTGTAGCAGTTGGGGTCGCCGAGCGCGCCGGGGTTGTACATGTTGCGGATCGGGCCCTGGCCGACCAGGTTGACCTCCTCGCCGACCAGGTAGTCCGGCGGGTCGGAGGCGTTGGCGGCGAAGTGCTCGGTCAGCGCGCCGAAGATGTCGCCGGTCGACTCGTTCAGGCCGCCGGCCTCGTTGCCGCTGCCCGCCCCGCCGGAGCCGGAGAACTGGAAGATGGCGTGGCCGTACTCGTGGCCGACCACGTCCATCGGGGTGGCCTGCTGGTTGTTGGCCTGGTTGTGCCCGAAGTTGGTGTAGGACCCGTTCCAGTAGGCGTTGACCTCGTTCAGGCCGACGCGGGCCGGGAACGCGCCGCCGGAGCCGTTGAACCCGTTGCGGCCCAGCCAGTCGCGCAGCATGTCCCATTCCTTCTGCGCCGCGTACAGGGCGTCGACGCAGGCGGTCTCCAGGTTGGTGCCCGAGCCGGTGCCCCAGGCGTCGTCGGTCCCGGTGTAGGCGGTGCCGCCCTGTCCGCCGCAGCGCAGGCCGGGGCGGGTGGTGTCGGTCATCGAGTACGAACTGCCGGAGCCAGAGGTCTGGATGGTCAGCGGGTTGCCGTTGTAGAAGCCGTTGCCGGTGCCGGCGCGGACGTCGTCGTAGGAGTCCACGACCGTTCCGTCGAGGGCGTCCACGAAGACGTGCAGGACGCTCGGAGCCTCCTTGGTGGCGCCGGTGACGACCACCTCCCACGCCAGCCTGGGCTGCTTACCGGCCGCGTGCACGACCAGCCGGGGGGTGCTCACGCTCTCCACGGTGGGCAGCTTGCCGCGGGCGGTGACGGCCGCGGCGGCGGCGTCGATCTTGCCCTTGACGCCTATCTCGATCCTGGCGCGCTGGCCCGAGGCCACGGACCCGACCTCCTGGCCCGTCCTGTCGGTGGTGACGATCACGTCACCGCCGTAGACGGGCAGTCCGCGGTGGGTGCGGGAGTAGGTCAGGTACTGCAGGCCGCGGGTTCCCACGATGGTGTTCGTGAGCGTGAACTCGTCCTCCGCCGTCTTGAACAGGGCGTCGGACCTGGCGGCGAGGGCGCCGCCGGCACTGGAGACCGCGCGCCTGCGGGATTCGGGATCCGGCGGCGCGAACGCCGGCGGATCTGCGGACATGGTGCGGGCGGCGATGCCCGCGGGGGCTGTGGCGGCGCCGGCGGCGCTCACCACTGAGGTCGTGGTCATGGCGACGGCGGCCAGTACGGCGACCGCGCCCAGCTTGACCTTGGGATTCACGCGGGGTGACTCCTCTCGGTGTCCCTTGGGGGGTTGGAGGGATGCAAGGAGCCCTGACGTTTTGGGCTGGACCAAAGCTGACACCGTGAGTGCGGGACGAGTACCCTACGAAATTGCATAACTTCGCGATATAGGCGGCTAAACAGGTGTAGAAAGCGGCACGTGGCGCCTCAGCCATGACGCGTAGACGGGGGCGCGCCGCACCTCGGCCCAGTAGGTTCTGGTGACGGCCTGGACCAGTTCGTGCCCGTACCGGGCGACCGGCCCGTGCTCGGTCCACCCGATCATGTGCCGGAAGCGCAGCGGGGTCCCGGCCAGTGGCCGGATGGTGATCCCCGGGTGGCCCTTGCTGGTCGCCTGGAACATGCCGACGCACCGGCCCGAGGAGATGAGGTCGATGGCGAGGCTGAGGTCGGCGGAGTAGCCGACCTTCGGGGTGAAGCCCTGCTGGGCGCAGGCGGACCAGAAGTGCTCGCGATGTCCCGCCTCGACCAGCGCGTGCATGACCCAGTCCTCGCCGGCGAGATCACGCAGCTCGATCTCCTCCTGCCGGGCGAGCAGGTGGGAGGCGGCCACCCCGACGAAGATCGGCTCGACGGCCACGCCCGCGTAGACCACTCCCGGGGGCGGGAGGAGCTCGTGTCCCGGATAGTCGCCGAGGGTGGCGAGCTCCAGGCGCTCGGACTCCAGGAGTCCGGGCAGCAGGTCCATCGCCTCCTCGGTGCGGACGGTGATGTCGGCACCGTCCAGCAATTCATTAAGGCATCCAATAACATTTATCGCTAAATGGCTGGACATACAGCCCAGGCGAATTCTGATCTTCTCCGGGGGCTGCTCGGCGTAGCGCATGCCGTCCCGCCGCAACTCGTCGAATGCCGGCAGCAGCGACCGCGCCCTGATCAGCACCCACGCGCCGAGATCGGTGGGCCGTGCCCCCTCCCGGCCTCGCTCGAACAACGGTCCGCCGAACATCCGCTCGATGCGTCGCAACTGCGTGGCGAGCGCGGGCTGCGACATCTTGAGTGCGACGGCCGCTTTGGAAATGCTGCCCGAATCGGCGATCGCACAGATTGCTCGTAGGTGACGCACTTCTAGGTCCACGCCGGGAGCTTAATAGTAAAGAATCTTTCCGGTAAGACCCAAGTTTCAGATGCGGCACGCATGCGTTCCTGGCCGCCGAGATCGCCGGCCACGGCGCCGGTGAGCAGACCCTCGCGCAGCGGCTGCCTCTTTACCGCGCGAGCAGCGGGAGCACCGGGAAGGTGTGGTCCTGCCACAGCAGCCGCGAGGTCTCTTCCGGGTAGGCGGTGACCATCGACGGCGTGTCGAAGAGCTGTGCGAGGCGGTGGTCGGCGTCGTACGGAGGCCAGCCCGGGTCGCCGTGAGCGGCGAACGCCGTCCACGCCCCGCGGATCTGCGCGGACAGCTCCTCCGCCACCGGGAAGGGCGGATCGCCGATCAACATGGCGGGCTGTCCGCTGCTCAGGTTGCCGAAGACGAGCGGCACGTCCAGGCCGTGGCAGGCGCCGAGGGCACCACCCAGTCCCGGGGCGGACCAGGTCAGTTCGTAGAGGTGGGCCTGGCCGCCGCCGACGATCTGCGCGTCGGCAAGGTGGAGGCTCGGCATGCGGAACAGCCAGTCCGCGTTGACCAGCTCGTACAGCTCCTCATCGGCCGCGGCCGGGAATGCCTCCCGGTACCGGCGTGCACCGTCCGGGCCGGGGGCGAGCAGGTGCAGAGCGGTCTCGGTCTGCTCGTGCGTGACCTGGCCGAGCACGCCGTCGATCAGGCTGAACAACCGGTGCTCGTCACGAGTGTGCCCGACCAGAAGTCCGACGTCCCGGGCGGCGCCGTCAGCCAGCGCCTGCCAAGGGGTCGCCGGCAGGACGTCACCGTCGACAACCGGTGCGAACGGGATCGGCCGGTGTGTGATCTGCCCCCAGCGCTCCCGCCACTGGACCGTCTTGGCGAAGATCGCATCGCCTGCAGCGGGCAGCCGGGCCGGAGCCACCGCCGACAGGCCGGACACCGTGGGCCGTACCCCCAGCTCGGCGGCGCAGGCGGCGGCGATGTCGGCGGCCAGCTCGGGGGAGAAGAACGTCCCCGGCACGCTCTGCGCGACCGCCCGGCGGAAGAGCCCGGCGGCGCGCGGCATGGCGAGCAGCGCGGCGACCGATCCGCCGCCCGCCGACTGGCCGAAGACCGTGACCCGGTCCGGATCGCCGCCGAACATCCGGATGTTGTCCCGCACCCACTGCAAGGCCGCGACCTGGTCGAGCAGTCCCCGGTTAGCCGGGGCTCCGCCGATCTGCGCGAAACCCTCAATACCGAGACGGTAGTTGAGGGTCACGACCACGGCTCCGCTCCCGGCCAGGTGCCCGGCGTCGTATTCCGGGAGGCTGGAGTCGCCCATGGCGTAACCGCCGCCGGGAATCCACACCATCACCGGGAGCCCTGCCGCCGGCCCCGGTTCCGGTGTCCAGACGTTGATCGTCAGCCAGTCGTCGCCGGCGGTGTCCTGAGACACCCCGAGCACGCTGGACTGCGGGGGCGGCGGGCCGTACGCGACCGCCGGGCGCACACCGTCCCAGCCGCACACCGGCTGCGGCGCGGCGAAACGGAGGGCGCCGACCGGCGGCTCGGCGAACGGGATGCCCCGGAAGACCGCCAGGCCCGCCTCCCGGCCGCCGCGGAGGACGCCGGCCGCCGTGCGGACTTCCGGCTCGGACTCGGAGGGCCTGCTGGATGCGGTGACGGCCATTTTGCGGTTTCCTCTCCGGTCTGGCTAGGCCGAGCATCCCAATGCGCGCCGTCCGCAGGCAAACCATTTAGGCCTCTTAGCGCTGGGCTTCTATGACCTCTCTGGCCCCAGGACCTGGGTCTATCGGCTGGTGCTCCGGCTTCTGCGAACGTTGATGAGACTTCGAGGATTCTGAAGGTCTATCGTCCTGGTCGTTCGTCTTGCGAAGGTGAAGGCGAGTGGCCGCCCGGTCGAGGTAGGAGATCGGGGTGAACGGCTCGAACGACAGGGCGTCGCAGGTCAGGCATGCGGCTTCCCTTCTCCGTGCTCGCGGCCGACGTCGGCCGTTTCCCGGCCGGTGGACAAGGGCCTTTCTCGCTTTCGGCCGTTCCTTTAGTCTTCCTTCTCGCGCTCCGACGATCATGGATACTCTGGGCTGCGGCCATGCTGACCGCGCTCGCTCCCAGCCTTTACTTCTGGGTCTCGTCGCTGCTGTCCGGAGACGACGGCCCCCGGTACTACGCGTACATGTTCTCGGGGCGGTGCACGGGCGCTCAGATCCACTCCCTGATCCCGGAGTACCTGATCTCGCAACTTCCGCTCTTCGGCTACGGCGGCGCACCGCTGCTTGTCCTGGCGCTGGCCGGCTGGTACGTGGGCGTACGGACCGGGCGGGACCGGCTCGGCAGGGTCGTCGCCCGCTGCGCGGCCGCGGTTCTGCTCCTCCGGCGCCTGCCCGATCTGCTGCTGCTCTCGCTCGACGGGGCGCTCGGGCCGCAATGCCTGAACTCCTGGGGGCCGCCGGAGCTGATGAACGCGCAAGCGGGCTGGGACCTCTATCACTTGCTGCCTCCGGCCCTGGTCCTGCTCGCGATACAGCTCCCGCGGCGGGCGTTCGTCCGGCGCGGCCGCCTCGCGCGCACGACCGCCATGCTCCTGACCGTGACGGCGACCCTGCTCGTCACGGCTCAGGCGGCCCCCTCCGGCAAGGTGAGCACCGAGGGCGAGCTGGACTGCGCCGGTTTCGGCGATGGCACAGTCAGGGGGCTGAGCGAGGTGGAGAAGACGTTCCTGTGCGAGGTCCGCGGCTACCACAGCTTCTACGGCGACGGTGGCATCGAAGGCTGGCAGGACGCTCCTGACCGGGTGGTTGTGACGCAAGGACACCACCTGTGTGGTGTGGCCACCCGGTATGGCGGCGATACCGGCGCGCCGGCCGTGCGGGACGCGCCGCACGGGCCACTGGCGCACGCGCTCGGCCCGCTGTGCCCCGTGGTGGCCCGGTGGCAGGAGCAGGAGGGCGCGCGCAGGCAGGCTGAGGAGGCGGCGTACTACGCGGCCAAGGAAAAGGCCTGCGGTCGGCATCGCCCGCACCGCCCGAAGATCAAGCCGGTACGGCAGGGCCGCGCCACCATGTGGACCGAGTTCTGGACCATCCACGGATGGGAGGAGGGATACGAGGGCACTGTCCCGGAGCTGGTCGAGGAGCTGGTCGGCAGCGAGCGCGGCGGGCTGGCGATCTGGGCGGCCGACGAGATCGGCCACGCGTGCGTCACCGTCGAGTCCTACCGCCGGCAACCGCCGCTGGAGATCAAGGGATGGGACGAGGTGGTGCAGGTCGGCTACGACAGCCCCAGTGGTGCTCTGACTCTGTCCGACGGCAACGGAAAGAGCCTGACCGGCCTGACGGCCGCGGGGCCCGGGGCGTACCGGGTGCGGGTGCACCTGCGCGGGCGCAAGCTCGTCTACCAGGTGCCGGACCCGCCTGACGGCGCCGTGGAGCTTCTGATCATGGTGTTCC
>NZ_JBEXGU010000205.1:0-14629 GCF_040607515.1 Streptosporangium sp. NPDC005286
TCGCGCCCTCACCCCCCCCCCCCACCGCCCACCGGCGGGGCTTTCGGCACCGGAGCACTCACTTCAGTCCACCGAGACGAGCGGCGCGGGGTAGCCGGGGACGCCCGAGGGCAGTTTCCACGGCTCGTGGATCACCCGCTTCGGCAGCGCGGCGAGCTCGGGGACGTAGCGGCGGACGTACTCGCCGTCCGGGTCGTACCTCTTGGCCTGCCGGATGTGGTTGACGGGCCGGTTGGGCCGGGTGTCGTTTCCGGTCCCCGCGACCCACTGCCAGTTGCCGTAGTTGTTGGCCACGTCGCCGTCGAGCAGCCGCTCGAAGAAGTGGTCGGCCCCGACACGCCAGTCGACCCGCAGCCGCCTGACGAGGAACGAGCCCACGATCAGGCGGGCCCGGTTGTGCATCCAGCCCTCGGCGAGCATCTGCCGGATACCGGCGTCCACGATGGGGATTCCGGTCATGCCCTCCTTCCACGCCTGCGCCGCGTGGTCGTCGTCGCGCCACTCGTGCCCGCGCGGGCGGTAGTCGTCCCGGTTGATCCGCGGGAAGGCCCGTGTCACCTGATGGAAGAAGTCCCGCCAGCACAGCTGCCTGACGAACTCGCCGGTGTCCCCGGCCTCCCTGGCCAGCGACTCCAGTTCCAGCGGCGAGACGCAGCCGAAGCGCAGGTAGGGGCTGAGCCTGGAGGTGCGGTTGCCCGCCATGTCGTCGTGGCCGTCGGCGTAGTCGTCCACGCAGTGTCTCAACCACTGCTCCATCCTCCGGCGCCCGACCGTCTCACCACCCCTGAACAGCTCGTACGTCTCGTGCCCGGGTTCGGGTAGCCTGCCGGGGCTCAGGGCCTCGGGGACACGGACCATACCGGGTGCCTTGAGCACCTCCCTGCGTGGTCGCCGGCTCCAGGCCCGCCAGTAGGGGGTGAAGACCCGGTAGTGGTCACCGCCGCCCGACGGCCTGAGCGCGTCCGGCGGCACGACCGTCAGGCCGGGGAAGGTGCGGAACTCCACCCCCGCGCGCTCGCACTCCGCCGCCAGGCGCCGCTGCCTGCGGTGCGCGAGGGCGCTGACGTCCATGGTGGCGTGGACCGCCCCGGCCCTCGACTCCCCCACCAGGCGCATCGTCTCCGCGACCGGATCACCCCTGCGCACGACCAGCTCACCGCCCCGCTCACGGAGCGATCCGCGCAGGTCGGCGAGGCATTCGGCGAGAAATCCCAGGCGGTTGCCAGCGGGTATGTCGGGGTCGATGACGAAGAGTGGTATGACATGACGTGCGCGCTCGCACGCAGCGGCGAGCGCCGGGTGGTCGTGCACCCGGAGGTCGCGGCTGAACAAAACGATCACAGTATCGGTCACGTTTTCCTTTCGCCGGGTCACGCTCCGCCGGTTGCATCCGCCGGGGGCTCGGAACTCGAAGGAATGTCCAGGGAGCGACCGCTCGTGTCGCCTGTCACGCTGGTACGGCAGTAGCGGGCTTGAAATGGGATGAGATGGAAAAGCAGCGACAGGTGACCGCTGATGAGGAGCCGGGATACGGCATCGGCGCCGTCTCACGACGCCTCGGCGTGCCCGCCCCCACGCTGCGGACCTGGAACCTACGCTACGGCGTGGGCCCGAGCCGCCGGAGCCCCGGGGGGCATCGACGCTACGACACCCGCGACCTGTGGCGCCTGGAGGAGATGAACCGGCTCATCAGGAGCGGGGTTCCCCCCTCCGACGCGGCACGGGAGGTCCTGCGGGTCGAGGCCGTCCCACCGGCGGCTTCGGAGGTGAGCACCGAGGAGATCCCCTCCTTCCCCCTGGCGGAGCGGCCCGGCATCCCCACGGCGGCGATGCTGGCACGGGCGGCGATGACGCTGGACAGCCGAACCGTCCACGACTGGATAGAGGCGTCGCTGGCCAGGCACGGCGTGCCGTGGACCTGGGAGCGGCTGGTGATGCCGGTCTTCGAGACGATCTGCGACCGCCAGGCCGAGAGCGGCGCGAGCGTCGAGATCGAGCACCTGTTCTCCGACCGGCTGCTGGCGGCGCTGATCCGGCTCACCGCACGCCCCGCCCGGCCGGTCAACACCCGCCCCGTGCTGCTCGCCTGTGCCGAGGACGAGCAGCACAGCCTGCCGATCTACGCACTGGCCGCCACGCTGACCATCGACCACCAGGTGGAGAGCCGGGTGCTGGGCGCCAGGACCCCATACCCGGCGCTGGCGGACGCGATGCGCCGGCTGGGCCCCTCGGTGGTCTTCGTCTGGTCCCAGCTGCCCACCACCGGTGATCCCGCCCCGCTCGCGTCGCTGCCCGTGCTCCGCCCGCCGAGCCTGGTCGTCGCGGGCGGTATGGGCTGGCGGGAGGGCCTGCCGGCGTCGGTCCCCCACGTCACGTCGTTCCAGGACGCGCTCACCCGCGTCCTCGCCGCCCTGGCCTGAGCTCGGCCTTTCCACCGGCGGGCCGGATCCCCCTTCTCCCTCCCGTTGATCGGCGTGCCACCGTGCCCTTGCTTGCGATCATGTCGACCGGCCAGGTATGAATAGGTTTTGAATAAGTTTTCTCGGTGAGCGGAGGCATCATGACGGACACCCTGAACATCCGGTTCGCCGAGGGCGACGATGCGGCCCTGGCCGAGTGCTTCCGCACCCACGGCTCCCTCATCCGCTCCTACCTGCGGCGATTCGTACCGCAGCAGGAGATCGAGGACCTTCAGCAGGTGGTGTTCGCCGAGGTCTGGCGGTCACGGCACCGCTTCGACCCGGCCCGCAGCCTCCCCGCCTGGATGCTCGGCATCGCGCACAAGCGCGCGGTCGACCAGCTTCGGATGCGCACCCTGCGTACGGTGCCGCTGGACGTGGTGGCGGATCCGGCCGGCGACGACGGCAGGGCCGACGGTGACGGCGTGGCCGAGCGCGACCAGGTGCGCCGGGCGCTGGCCAAGCTGCCCGAGTCACAGCGCCAGGCGATCGAACTGGCCTACTACGGCGACCTGACCCAGCGGGAGATCGCCGAGAGGCTGAGCGTCCCGCTCGGCACGGTCAAGGCCCGTACCGCCCGCGGTCTGCGCCGCCTGTCCGACATCCTCACCCCGGCCGCGGCGTGAACGGCTGTCATGGAGCGGATCTTCGCCCACCTCCGGCTCCGCGCGCTGCTGGAGAGCGACCGGCGACCCCGGGACCCGGTGTCCCTCCACGCCCGGCACAAGATGCGGCTGCCGGCCCACCACCCCGCGGCCTACCGGCGGGTGGTGGCTCAGGCGGGCGCCAGGTGACCGACTGAGCCTGTGGCCACCGCGGCGGTCAGCCGGGCGGATTCACTCTCACCACCGCGAGGGAGCGGGCGGGCAGGGACAGCTCCTCTCCCCGCACCGTCGCCGACGCCTCCGAGGCGAGCAGGATGTGGCCGGGCGCGGACCGTCCTGGCCCGAGCCTGACGGTGAGCGGGACCGGACCGAGGTTGGCCGCCACCCTGAGCCCTCCCCGGTGGACGACCAGCCAGGACTCGCCGTGGTCGACCCGGACCCGATCCAGTCTCGGGTCCGTCAGCTCGGGGTGTGCCCGGCGCAGCGCGATCAGGGCCCGGTACCAGTCGAGATGGGCCCGGTGGGCGTCGTCGTCCAGCTCGCTCCAGTCGAGCTTGGAGCGCAGGAACGTCAGCTCCTCGCCGGGATCGGGGGCCTTCTCCGCCCAGTCGTCGTAGCCGAAGCCGACGAACTCCCGCCGCCGCCGGTCGGCCTCGCCCTCGCGCAGGTGCGGCTCGACGTGATCGGTGAAGAACAGGAACGGCGTGCGCGCGCCCCACTCCTCCCCCATGAACAGCATGGGGGTGAACGGCGAGGTCAGCAGGAGCCCGGCGGCCAGCCGGAGCGCCTCGGGCGCCAGCCGGTCGCCCTCCGCGCGGTTGCCGATCTGGTCGTGGTTCTGCGCGCAGCAGACGAAGCGGTAGCCGGGCAGGTGGGTCGCCGACCGGCCGTGGGACCGCCCCCGGAAGGACGAGTAGGTCCCGTCGTGGTAGTAGGCGCGGGTCAGCACCTTGGGCAGTGCCCCGTAGAAGTCGTCGTAGTAGCCGTGCCGCTCCCCGCTCACCGCCACGTGCAGGGCGTGGTGGACATCGTCGTTCCAGGCGGCCGCCAGACCGTACCCCCCGGCCTCGCGGGGGGTCATCAGCCGGGGGTCGTTGAGGTCGGACTCGGCGATGAGGGTCAGCGGCCTGCCCACGGCCGCCGACAGCGCCTCCGTCTCGGCGGCGATCTCCTCCAGCAGGTGGACGGCCCGGTCGTCGCGCAGGGCGTGCACGGCGTCCAGGCGCAGGCCGTCGATGTGGTAGTCGCGCAGCCACTGCATCGCGTTGCCGACGAAGTAGGCGCGCACCTCGTCGGAGCCGGGGCCGTCCAGGTTGACCGCCTGCCCCCAGAAGGAGGAGGCGCTGGAGTGAAAGTAGGGGCCGAAGGGGGCGAGGAAGTTGCCCGAGGGGCCGAGATGGTTGTAGACGACGTCGAGGATCACCCCGAGCCCGCGCCGGTGGCAGGCGTCCACGAGGCGCTTGAGCCCGTCGGGGCCGCCGTAGTTGTCGGTGACGGCCCACAGGTCCACGCCGTCGTAACCCCAGTTGCGCCCGCCGGGCACCGGCGGCACCGGCATGATCTCCACGAAGTCGACGCCGAGCTCCGCCAGGTGTTCCAGCCTGCCGATCGCCGCGTCGAAGGTGCCCTCGGGGGTGAAGGTGCCGATGTGCAGCTCGTAGATGACCGAGCCCGGCAGGTCACGCCCCCGCCACAGGGCGTCCCCCCACTCGAAGCGGTCGTGGTCGTAGACCCGGCTCGGGCCGAAGATCCCCTCCGGCTGCCAGCGGGTACGGGGATCGGGCAGCGCCTCGCCCCCGTCCAGCCGGAACCGGTAGTCGGTACCGTGCCCGGCACCGGGCACCTCCGCGGACCACCAGCCGCCGCCCGCGGACGACATCGGGTGGCGGACCTCGCCGATCTCCACGTCCACCGCCGTCGCCCGTGGCGCCCAGACCTCGAACATGGGTCAGTCCCTTTCCAGGAGTGCGACGGGGTGGACCGAGAGCAGGTGGGCGAGCGGGATCCTGCCGGTGTGCTCGGCACCGGAGAGCAGGTCCCGCCAGGTACCGTGCGGCAGGGTGAGCGTGCTGCTCCCCCAGCCGCCGCGCCGCTCCAGGCCGACCGGCAGCCGGGTGGCCACCGCCACCGCCCGCTCCCCCCTGGCGAAGGCGATCGCGTGCTCTCCGGCCTCGATCGGGACGTACGGTGCCGCGGGGTCCAGCCTCCGCCGCAGGTCCAGCGCCCGGCTGGTGATCGCCAGCTTGGCCTCGTCCCATGACAGGCCCTCGGTGGCGGGACTCGGGTGTGCCTGCTCCGGGTGGGCCTGGCTCGCGTGAGCCTGGGCCGCCGAGAGCATCCGGCGGCGCAGCGGGAAGTCGACCGGGCGGCGGTTGTCCGGGTCGACCAGGGAGAAGTCGGTGATCTCGTTGCCCCAGTAGAGGTCGGGCACGCCGGGCAGCATGAGCTGGACGAGCTTCTGGCCCAGCGAGTTGGACCTGGCGTACGGCTCGATCCGCGCGGTGAACTCCTTGATCGAGGCGCCGCACTCCTCGACGGCCCGGGTGACGAAGTCGCGGATGCCGCGCTCGTAGGCCGGGTCGGGGGTGGCCCAGGAGATCGAGGTCTTGGCCTCGCGGGCCGCCTTGAACAGGTAGTCGAAGAACCTGTCGGGGCTGATCGGCCAGGAGGCCATCAGGTTCTGCCAGGCCAGGTAGTCCAGGGCCGGGTCGAAGGAGACCTTCGAGGACCACTCGCCGACCGCCGCCGCCCACTCCTCCGGAAGCTCGGACAGCACGGCCAGCCGGGCCCGCACGTCCTCCGAGCGCTTGGTGTCGTGGGTGGACAGCGTCGTCATCGTGCCTGGCGGCATCCGCCGGCAGAACGCGTGGAACTCCTCGATCGGCTCGCCGAACCTGTCGGGCTCGCCGCCCACCTCGTTCAGGCAGGACAGCGGGTACCAGCGGTAGAGGGCGGTGTCCTCCACCCCCTTGGCCATCACCGGGCCGCAGGTCTGCTGGAAGCGGGCGACCGCCTCGGCGGGCCCGGCCAGCACCCGCTGGACGACCTCCGCCACCGGAGCGCCCTCCGGCAGCCGCCCCGCGGCGACCTGTCCGGCCTCCTCGACGATCTGGGCCGAGATCTCGGGCACCGGCTCGCCCGGCACCACGTAGGCCCGGTAGACCGGCATCGCGGCGAGCAGCTCCACCAGCGTCCGGCGGTCGGAGCCGACGACGGCGTGCAACCTGTCGATCTCCGAAGCGAAGAACAGGCTCAGCACCTCCGCCTTGGACTCGCGGACCACCGCGGCGTAGCCGGCGGGCATGCCGGTCTGCAAGGTGAACAGCTTCACCAGCGGCTCTTTTCCCGCCGGGTCGACGAACAGCCCGGTGATCCGGTTGAGCACCTCGTAGCCGGTGGTCCCGTCGCACTCCCAGTCCGCGGGCAGCCGTTCGGAGCCGATCAGGATCTTCTCCGCCACGGTCCACACGCCCGAGGCCGCGCGCAGCCGCGACAGGTAGCCGCGCGGCTCGGCGAGCCCGTCGGGGTGGTCTACCCGCAGCCCCTGGATGATCCCCTCCCGGACCAGCGAGAGGATGACGGCGTGCGTGGCGTCGAACACCTCCGGGTCCTCCACCCGCAGCCCGATCAGCGAGGACACGTCGAAGAACCGGCGGTAGCCGGGCCCGCGCCGCCAGTCGACCAGCCGGTAGTTGGTGTCCGGCAGCGGGAAGACGTGGTCGTGGTAGCGCAGCACGTCACCATCGGCCACCACCTCCCCCGAGTCGCCGAGCACCGGCATGTTCACCTTGCCGTCGCCGCCGGCCCAGTCGATGTCGAACCAGGACGCGTACGGCGACTTCTGCCCCTCGGCGAGCACCGACCACAGTTGCGCGTTGCCCGACTCCGGCACCGGGACCGTCATGTGGTTGGGCACGATGTCGACGACGATGCCGATCCCGTGCTGGGCGAGTGTCGCCGACATCGCCCGCAGTCCCTCGACCCCGCCGAACTCCGCGCGGACGCGCGAGTGGTCGGTCACGTCGTAGCCGTGCCGCGACTCCGGCACGGCCTGCAGGATCGGCGACAGGTAGACATGGCTCACCCCCAGGTCCCGCAGGTACGGGGCCAGCTCGGCCACCTTGTCGAACCCGAAGTCGGGGGTCAGCTGGAGCCGGTAGGTCGAGACCGGCACCTCGTAGGAGCCGGGCGAGGGCGGCGGCTCGGGTACCTCCTCGGGGAGCCCCGCCGGCTCTGGCACGTCCTCGCCGAACAGTGCCGCCCCGGAGTCCGGCAGGACCTCGCCATGGGCGACCTGCGGCGGGATCACACCGGGCACCGGCTCTCGCGGTACGACAGTGGGCACCGGCTCGGGCGGGACCACAGTGGGCGCGGGCTCCAGGGGAGCGGGCTCGGGGGTGGGTTGCGTGATGGGCTCAGACACGGCGCAACACCCTCACCGAGCGGCCGACCACCGGCACGCTCTCTCCGGCCCGGCAGACCCGGGTGTCAACCGTGATCGGCATCGCCGTGTCGATCTCTGTCAGCCACATCTCACCGTAGTCCTTCGGAAGGGTGAACTTGATGACGTCGTGGTGGGCGTTGAACAGCAGCAGGAACGAGTCGTCGACGATCTGCCGCCCCCTGCGGTCGGGCTCGGTGATGGCCTCACCGTTCAGGAAGACGGCCAGCGACCTGGCGTAGCCAACGTTCCAGTCGGCATCGGTCATCTTCTCCCCTCTCGGAGTGAGCCAGGCGATGTCGCTGAGGTTCTCCTCGGAGCCTCGTACGGGCCGCCCGTAGAAGAACCTGCGCCGCCGGAAGACCGGGTGGTCGGCGCGGAGCTTGGCCAGCCGCCGGGTGAAATCGAGCAGAAGCCAGTTCTCCCTGACGTCGGACCAGTCGACCCAGCTCAGTTCGTTGTCCTGGCAGTACACGTTGTTGTTGCCCCGCTGGGTGCGGCCCAACTCGTCACCGTGGGAAATCATCGGAACGCCCTGGGACAGGAAAAGAGTGGTCAGGAAGTTGCGCTTCTGCTGCTCGCGCAGGGACTCGACGGCCAGCGGGGCGGGCCCCTCCTCACCGCAGTTCCAGGAGCGGTTGTCGTCGGTGCCGTCCCGGTTGTCCTCACCGTTGGCCTCGTTGTGCTTGCCGTTGTAGGAGACGAGATCCTGCAGGGTGAACCCGTCGTGGCAGGTGACGAAGTTGATGGAGGCGGCGGGGCGGCGGCTGTCGTCCTGGTAGAGGTCGCTGGAGCCGGTCAGCCTGGAGGCGAACTCGGGCAGCGAGGCGGGCTCACCCCGCCACAGGTCGCGGATCGTGTCGCGGTACATGCCGTTCCACTCGGTCCACCTGGCGGGGAAGTTGCCCACCTGGTAGCCGCCGGGGCCGACGTCCCACGGCTCGGCGATCAGCTTGACCTGTGACAGCACCGGATCCTGCTGGACCAGGTCGAAGAAGGCGCTCAGCCGGTCGACCTCGTGCAGCTCCCGCGCCAGCGTCGCGGCCAGGTCGAACCTGAAACCGTCCACGTGCATCTCGATGACCCAGTAGCGGAGCGAATCCATGATCATTTGAAGCACGTGCGGGGAGCGCATGAACAGGCTGTTGCCGGTGCCCGTGGTGTCCAGGTAGTACCGCCTGTCGTCGTCGACCAGGCGGTAGTAGTCGGCGTTGTCGATGCCCCGCATGCTCAGCGTCGGGCCCAGGTGGTTGCCCTCGGCCGTGTGGTTGTAGACCACGTCGAGGATGACCTCGATGTTCGCCTCGTGCAGGGCCTTGACCATGGCCTTGAACTCCAGCACCTGCCCGCCGCGCTGCCCGGTGCTGGAGTAGGCGTTGTGCGGGGCGAAGAACCCGATGCTGTTGTAGCCCCAGTAGTTCGTCAGCCCCCGCTCGACGAGGACGTGGTCGGTGACGAACTGGTGCACCGGCATGAGCTCGATCGCCGTCACCCCGAGCGCGGTCAGGTGATCGATGATCTCCGGATGCCCGATCGCCGCGTAGCTGCCCCGGATCCGCTCGGGGATCTTCGGGTGGTTGATCGTCAGCCCCTTGACGTGCGCCTCGTAGATCACCGTGTTGTGGTACGGGGTGCTCGGCGGCCGGTCGTGCCCCCAGCCGAAGAACGGGTTGATCACGATGGAGCGCGGCACGAACGCGGCCGAGTCCGCGTCGTTACGGCTCTCCGGATCGCCGAAGCGGTAGTCGTACACCGCCTCGTCCCAGTTCACGTCCCCCTCGATCGCCTTGGCGTAGGGATCGAGCAGGAGCTTGGCCGGATTGCACCGCTGTCCCCTCCGCGGGTCGTACGGGCCGTGCACGCGGTAGCCGTACCGCTGCCCGGGACCGACGCCGGGTAGGTAGCCGTGCCAGACGAAGCCCTCGCACTCGGTGAAGGTGACTCGTGTCTCCCGGTTCTCCTCGTCGAACAGGCACAGCTCGACGCGTTCGGCGGCCTCGGTGAAAAGCGCGAAGTTGGTCCCCGCGCCGTCGTAGGTGGCCCCGAGAGGATAGGGATCACCCGGCCAGATCTCGATCATTGCACCGCCCTTCAGCGGTGAACAGATATGCCCCGTCTCAGCCTGGACATGCGCACATCTCCATTCCTGCAAGAGTGATCTCGGAGTTGCCCGACGGCATGCCTGGACGGGCCGGGGTCAGGCCGGGCGGAGCTCATGGGCCAGCGCGCGGATCGCGGGTTCGTACACGCGCAGCCCCGCCCCGGCGGCGAACGCCTCCGCCGCCCGCAGGTGGGCCCCGGCCCGCTCCTCGTCACCGTCGAGCAGGGCCAGCCGGGCCAGGCACAGGTCGGTCAGCGACCAGCCGAGCAGCCGTCCCGCGTTCGGGGCGAGCCTGCGGTACAGGATCTTCCCCGCGACCCCGTCGCCGAGCGCCGCGCAGATCTCGCTGACGGCGTCCGGTACGAACCGGTAGGCCAGCTCGGGGCCGAGTGCCGCGAAGCCGTCGCGGGCGAGTTCGGCGAAGTCCTCCCGCGTCTCGTCCGTCCTGCCCAGGTCGATCAGGACCAGGCAGCGCAGGAGCCGCCAGGGGATCTGCCCCGGACGGTGGGCGAGCATCTCATCGGAGAGCGCGAGCGCCTCGCCCGCCGCCCCCGCCGCCCGCAGCGAGAGGAAGTGGAACGTCTCCCGCCGCAGCAGCGCGTCGCCCCTGCCCAGCGCGCCCTCCGGGTGAGCCGCGCCGGACGCGTCGGCCGCGGCGAGCGCGTCCGTGAACCGCCCGGCCAGGTAGGCGTGGACCGCGCTCTGCCAGGCGGCCAGGCTGACCGCCGAGGGGAGCCGGAGCCTCTCCGCGCTCTCCCGCAGCCAGGCCAGCAGCTCCGCGGCGGGGCCTGCGGCGCCCTGGGCGTTCAGCTCGACGTACTCGTTCTCCCTGCCGATCCACTCGGTGGCCAGGTCGCCGGTGCGGCGGCCGATGTCCACGATCTCGGCGACGACCGCCCGCCGGTGGTCGTGGTCGTGGCCGGACCGCAGCAGGATCTCCAGGGCGATCAGCGTCCTGGACAGGGTCCGGTCCTCCCCGGCGCGGCGGGCCAGCCGCACCGCCTCCTCCGCCATCGCCACGCTCCGCTCGACCGGCCGGCCGGTGGAGCCGGTCAGCGCGACGGCGGCGAGCAGCTGGGCCCGCCACGGCGAGCCCTCTGCGAGGTCGGAGGCGAGCACCCGGTCGATGCGCTCGGCCAGCCTGTCGATCCCGGTCATCTCCTCGTACATGGCCAGATAGATCGGGTTGGAGAATCCCAGCACCGCCCTGGCCAGCCGGTTGTCGTCGCCGAGCCCTTCGGCGGCCTGCGCGGCGGCCTCCAGCGAGGCGTGGGCCGCGCTGCTCATCCCCGCGGCCGCCTGTGCCTCGGCCAGGTCCAGCAGAAGGTCGCAGCGGAGCGCGCCGTCGGGTCCGGGCAGCCGGTCGATCATCGCGATCGCCCGTTCCAGGCCCTCCACCGCGTCCTCGTGGGCGAACTGCGCGGTCGCCTGGGCCGCCGCGCGCCGGGTGTAGCCGATGGCCCTGCCCGCCATCGCGGGGGTCAGCAGGCCCTCGCGACAGTGGTGGGCGATCTCGGTCAGCCGCGTCCCGCTCCGCTCCTCCAGCACCTCCGCGATCCGCGCGTGCAGCCTCCTGCGGCGTAGCGGCGGCAGCGCCTCGCGCAGCACGTCGCGGACGATGTCGTGGACGAACCGGCAGCTCGGCCCCTCCCCCTCGACCAGCAGCCGGGCCCCCACCGCGGCGTCGACGATGTCGAGAACCCGCCCCTCGGGCAACTCCGCCACGCGCGTCAGGATGTCGGTCGCCGCCTCCCTGCCCAGCAGCGCCGCGACGGTCAGCACCTCCTCGGTGTCGGGCGGCAGGTGGGCCATCCGGCCACGCACCACATCCGAGAGCGCCTCGGGGGTCTCCCCCAGCTGTAGCACCTCGCCCAGGAAGAACGGGTTGCCCGCGGTCAGCCTGCCCATCTCCCCGGCCCGCCCCGGGTCGGCGCCCGCCCGTCCCAGATACTCGCGGATCTCCTCCTCCGCCAGGCCGCGCAGCAGGAGCCGCCGCACGTGCGGCAGCCGGAGCAGCACGCCGAGGGTGTGCTCCAGCGGCTCGCCGGGGCGCACGTCGGTGTCGCGGTACGTGGCCACGACCGTCAGCTCCGGGCAGAGCCGGGTGGAGGTCAGGAACTCCAGCAGCCGCAGCGAGGAGGTGTCCGCCCATTGGAGGTCGTCGAGGACCACCAGCACCCGGCCGTGCTCGTTCAGCAGCCGGGCGAACGCCTCGTACAACTCGAACTGCCCCGCCGGCCCCTCTTGTCCGGCCTGCCCGGTCCCGGTCCCGGCTCTGGCTCTGGCTCCGGCTAGTTGCGCCAGTTCGCCGTCCCTGCCGACCAGGTCCTGCACCGCCTGCGTCCAGGGCCAGAAGGGGGGCGCGCCGGTGCCGTCCCAGCAGCGGCCCCACACCACCCGCCGGCCCCGCGCCCGCGCGACGTCGGCTGCGTACTCGGCGAGGCTGGTCTTGCCGATGCCCGGCTCCCCGGCGAGCAGCACCACCCGGTGCCCGTCTCCGGTGACCGCCCGCTCCAGCACCCCGGCCTCCGCCTGCCGGCCCACCAGCCCGGTGCCATTCTCCAGCCCGGCCGGCTCCGCCGCCCCTGCCGCCCTCTCGGCACCGGTCGCCTCCGCCACGACGGCTGTCTTTCCCGCGTGCTCCGCCGTGTGCCTGGGCCGCAGCGCGGGATCCTGACCGAGGATGCGCCGCTCCATCTCCCTCGACCGGGGGTCGGGGTCCAGACCCAGGTCCTCCATCAGCAACCGGCGTCCCTCGGCGAGCAGGCCGAGCGCGTCCGCCTGCCGTCCCGCCTGGTAGAGCGCGTGGGCGGCGAGCGTCCGCAGCCGCTCCCTGAACGGATGGGCGGCGACCAGCTTGGCCAGCCCGCTCGTCACCGCCGCTCCCCGGCTGAGCGCGAGCTCCGCCTCGGCCAGGTCCTCCTCGATCGTCAGCCGCAGCTCGACCAGGTGCGCACGCTCCTCCGCCGCCCAGGAGGACTCCGCGAGACCGTCAAGCGGTTCTCCGCTCCACTCCCCCAGGGCCAGCCGCAGCTCCCGCACCGCCCCCTCGTGATCTCCCGCCGCGCCCAGGCTCCTGCCCTTGGCCACCTTCCCCCGCACCCTGCCCAGGTCGATCGCGGCGGCGGGGACGTCCAGGACATAGCCTCCCGGCCTGCTGGCCAGGACCTTCGGGGGCACCTCTCTCGGCCTGCCCGGCTCGAAGACGCGACGGAGTTTGGAGACGTACGCCTGCACGGTGTTGAGCGCCCCCGGAGGGGGGGCGTCCTCCCAGAGGGCGTCGATCATCCGGTTCGGCCCGACCGGTCGCGGGGCCGCGAGGACGCATATCGCCAGCACCAGCCGCTGCTGGTAGGGGCCGATGTCCAGTACCGCCCCGCGGTCGGCGATCACCTCGACCGGGCCAAGCACACGAAAGTCCATCCGGCCACCTCGCTCGCGAACTGCGCCGATATTAACCTTTCACACCAGCTGTCCCGTCCAACCCGTAACAGTCCCGAGGCTTCCAGCTCCGCATATTCTCAATCGGACGCGTTAACCTCCGTCCAGACCACCCATCAGGGGGTTCCGGTGGACTGCCGGAAAACAGCGGAGCTCTGGTCGCCGCCCTCCCCGGGCAGCGGCCCTTCTTTACGAGTGGAGGACATGAGGAATGGGTGGATTCAAGAAGTTCCTGCTGAGAGGGAACCTCGTCGAGCTGGCCGTGGCGGTCGTGGTCGGGGCGACCTTCAGCGGACTGGTGCAGGCCCTGGTCAAGGACCTCATCACGCCGTTGATCGGGGCGGTCACCGGCGGCCGGGAGCCGGACTTCTCGGATTACGTGTTCACGGTCAACGGCGCCAAGTTCATGTACGGCGACTTCATCAACCACCTGCTGAGCTTCCTGATCATCGCCGCGGTCATCTACTGGCTCGTCGTGATGCCGATGACCCGGCTGATCGGCTACTTCGACCGGAACAAGGAGGCCACCGAGAAGGAATGCCCGGAGTGCCTCAGCGACATCCCGGTCGCTGCCAGGCGCTGCGCGTTCTGCACCGCGGTGCTGTCGGAGATCCCCATCGCCGACAGGCCCCCGGCGTAGGCGTCTTCTCCTCCGGGGCGGTACGGCCTTCCGGTCGGCCGGGAGAATCCTTCGGAGGACAATGGAGAGCGTGAGCTTCGAACTGGCCGTCTGGCACGAGCCCAAGCCGATCACCAGGGAACACGCTGAGAACGTCTTCCATACGTTCCGTCACGGAAAGCCGCATGGCGCGAGCCCCCACCCCGAAGGGCAGGAGCCCGAGGAGGGTCACCCCGGGGTGGTGGCGTTCGTCGAGCGGCTTCCCGAGGCCGAGCCGCTCTCCGCGGCCTTCGCCCTGGTGACCGTGGACCTGGAACGGGCCGACGAGGTGGCGTCCGAGGTCTTCGCCCTGGCCGCCGAGTGCGGACTGGTCTGCTACGACCCGCAGCGCGGCCTGGTGCACAACCTGTCTCCACGAGGTGTCTATCCCACCATGGAGATGCGTACCGGCGACGGGATGATCGTGGTCGGTCCCGACCTTCAGCTCATCTCCGACGCGCTCGCCACCATGTCACCGCAGAACCCGTTCACGGCGCTGGTCGTCTTCGGTGAGCACTTCGTCCAGAGTTCCCCCGAGATCTCGGGCTACGAGCTGGAGTACAAGGACAGCGTCCGGGACCGGATGTTCCGCACCCATGTTCCCGACCTGGAGGCGGTTCAGACTGCTTTCACCGAGTACGCCACTGGGGAGCGCGCTTTCCTGGAGCGGCACGACTGGCGTCTCGTCTGACTTTTCCGGGGTGCGGTTTTCGCTGTGCGCTGCGGTGAGCGGGTGTTCCTGGGCCGGCATCTCGTCTGACTGATTCGGGTACGCGGCTTGTTCACCGTGCCCGCTGCGTGGGTTGTTCGCCGTGCCCGCTGCGCGGCCTGTTCACCGTGCCCGCTGCGTGGGTTGTTCGCCGTGCCCGCTGCGCGGCCTGTTCACCGTGCCCGCTGCGTGGGTTGTTCGCCGTGCCCGCTGCG
>NZ_JBEXGU010000206.1:0-14549 GCF_040607515.1 Streptosporangium sp. NPDC005286
GAGCACCTGCTCGACCACGTCCTGGCCGTGCACCACCGCGTCGGGATGAACCAGCCCGGCCGCCATCTCCAACCGCTCGGCGTTGATATCGACCATGTCGCCGCGAGCGCGGGGGGGTCACCGCTCTCCTCCCGATCGGGCCGGGTCTGCGGCAGCGCCGCGGTGTGCCGGGTGACGGTGATCGCCGCCGGTCTCGCGCGGCCCGCGCGCCGCCCTTCGAAGTAGGCCGCGAAGACCCGGTCGTAGCGGGGCAGGTCGTCGGCCGAGGCGCACAGCGTGAGCCTGCCCGCCCAGTAGACGTCGGTAGGCTCCGCGGCGTCCAGGTGGGACAGGGCGCGGAGCAGGCCCTGGGTTCGCTCGTGATCGGCGGATACCCCCGCGGCACGCAGGGTCCTGGCGAAACCGGTCATGACCGCGACCAGGTCCTCGCCGTTCCCGGCGGGAAGGGCGGCGCCGTCATCCGTGGTGGGCGGGCCGCCGGTGTCCCGATCCGCCGGGGCACCGGTCGCGCCGGTGGGGAAGCCGGGGCCGTCAGCGCCGGGCCACACCGAAGAATCCGTTCCCGAGCACGGTCTCGTGGTCCTCCCTGTGCTTGAGCAGGGCGCCCAGGGTGGCCGCCGCCACGTCGGGGTCGAGCTCGCGGGATCCGAGAGCCAGGAGTGCCTCGGTCCAGTCGAGGGTCTCGGCGATCCCCGGTGGCTTGATCAGGTCGGCCTCGCGGAGCCGTCCTGTCGCGTGAGCGACCTGCTCGGCCAGGATCGCGGAACAGTCGGGGAGCCGCCTGCGCAGGATCGCCACCTCCCGCTCGAAGGAGGGGTGCTCCAGCCAGTGGTAGAGGCAGCGCCGTTTCAGGGCGTCGTGTACCTCGCGGGTGCGGTTGGAGGTCAGCACGACCACCGGCGGCCGCGCGGCGCGGACCGTGCCGAGCTCGGGGATGGAGATCGCGAAGTCCGAGAGCACCTCCAGCAGGATCGCCTCGAACTCCACGTCGGCGCGGTCGACCTCGTCGATGAGCAGCACCGAGGGCTGGGTCTCGATCGCCTTCAGCAGCGGCCTGGCGATCAGGAACCTCCGATCGTAGACCTCCCCCTCCAGCCGGGCGGCGTCGGTGATCCCACCCGCCTCCGCCGCCTTCAGGTGCAGGAGCTGGCGGGCGAAGTCCCAGTCGTAGAGCGCCTGGGCGGCGTCCAGCCCCTCGTAGCACTGCAGGCGGATCAGCGGCGCCCCGAGCAGCGCGGCCAGGGTCCTGGCCAGCTCGGTCTTGCCGACGCCGGCCTCGCCTTCGAGGAGCAACGGGCGCCCCATCCGCAGTGCGAGAAAGGCGGCCGTGGCGAGCCCGGTATCGGCCAGATACGACTGCTCGTCGAGCAGCTCCGCCAGCTGCGCGGGTGACTGCACGTTAGATGCCTCAATTGTCCGCCTGACCACCACCTCAGGTTACGCCCGGTGGTCGCGTTCTCGCGTTGTCGCGCCGCACCCGCGGCACCGGGAGGCAGCGGGAGGAACCGGCCCGGCGAGGGCGGCGCCGGGTATCGAGGGCGGACAGGTCCACCACCGCCCCTCGAAGAAGTATCCTCACCCCCTGTGAAGAACCTCCTCGGCCAGATCAACACCCCGTCCAGAGTCGTCGTGGTGGCGTTCCTGGCCGTGGTCCTCACCGGTACGGGGCTGCTGTCGCTACCCGTGGCGGTCGAGGAGGGTCAGCATGCCTCGTGGACGTCGGCCCTGTTCACCGCCACCTCCGCGGTCTGCGTGACCGGGCTGGCCATGCACGACACCGCGGCGCACTGGTCGCTCTTCGGCGAGATCGTGCTCATGGTGCTGATGCAGATCGGCGGCTTCGGGATCATGACGCTCGCCTCGATCCTGGCCGTGCTCGTCTCCGGCAAGCTCGGCCTGCGCGCCCGCCTGAACACCCAGGCCGAGACCAAGACCCTCGGGCCCGGCGACGTGCGACGGGTGATCGTGGGAGTCGCCAAGGTCACGCTGGTCGCCGAGGTGCTGACCGCCGCGGCGCTCGCCACCCGCTTCGTGATCGGGTACGGGGAGCCGGTCGGCCGCGCCATCTATTACGGGATTTTTCATGCAATCTCGGCATTCACCAATGCCGGGTTCGCCCTCTGGTCGGACAGTGTCATGGGGTTCGTCACCGACCCGTGGATCTGCCTCCCGCTCGCGCTGGCGGTGATCGCCGGAGGTCTCGGCTTCCCGGTCTACGCCGTCCTGAGGGAGAACTGGCGTCGCCCGTCGCGCTGGACGCTGCACGCCAAGATCACGCTGTGGATGACCGCGGTGCTGCTGCTCGGCGGGACGCTGGCCATCACCGTCATCGAATGGAACAACCCCGGCACGATGGGCGGTCTCTCCCCGGGACTACGGATCATGGCCGGGTTCTTCCACAGCACGATGACCCGCAGCGGCGGCCTGAACTCCGTCGACACCTCCCAGATGAGCGAGAACTCCTGGCTGGTCAGCGACGTGCTGATGTTCATCGGCGCGGGTAGCGCGGGCACCGCGGGCGGCATCAAGGTGACGACGTTCGCACTCCTGGGCTTCGTGATCCTCGCCGAGCTGCGCGGCGAGCCCGACGTCTCGGCGGGCCGCCGCCGCGTCCCCGAGCAGCTCCAGCGCCAGGCCCTGACGATCGCGCTGCTGAGTGTGGCGTCGGTCGCGGTGGGAACGTTCGCGATGATGACGGCGACCCCCTTCAAGCTCGACCGCGTACTGTTCGAGGTGATCTCCGCCTTCGGCACGGTCGGGCTGTCGACGGGGATCACCGCCGACGTCGGCACCGCGGGGCACCTGATCCTGACCGTCCTGATGTTCGTCGGGCGGCTCGGCCCGGTGACCCTGGGCGCCGCGCTGGCACTGCACGTCCAGACCCGTCGGTTCCGATATCCGGAGGAGCGTCCCCTCGTTGGTTGACAAGAAGAACCGCGGCGACGCGGTCGTGGTCATCGGTCTCGGGCGGTTCGGCGGCGCTCTGGCGGCGGAGCTGGTGAGCCGCGACGTCGAGGTGCTCGGCGTGGACAACGACTCCAAGAACGTCCAGCACTTCTCCGGCAGGCTCACCCACGTGGTGTGCGCGGACTCCACGGACCCGGACGCCCTCCGGCAGCTCGGCATCGCGGAGTTCGGCCGGGCCGTGGTCGGCATCGGCACCGACATCGAGGCGAGCATCCTGACCACCTCGATCCTGACCGACCTGGGGGTATCGGACATCTGGGCCAAGTCGATCAGTCTGCAGCACAGCCGGATCCTGCAGCGGGTCGGCGCGCACCGCGTGGTGCAGCCGGAACACGACATGGGCGAGCGGGTCGCGCACCTGGTCATCGGGCGGATGCTCGACTATCTGGAGGTCGACGAGGGCTACGCCCTGATCAAGACCATGGCGCCCGGGTGGGCGGACGGCAAGAGCCTGGGCCGGCTGGGCATCCGCAGCGAGTACGGGGTCACCGTGGTCGGCATCAAGAAGCCCGGTGGCGGGTTCACCTACGCCACCTCGGAGACGGTGGTGCAGAGCGGCGACATCCTGCTCGTGGCCGGCGACACCGACAAGACCGAGCGGTTCGCCGAGGAGACCTGAGCACCGAGAACCCCTGCCGCGCGGGGTTCCGCAGCGACCCCACAGTGGCCCCACAGTGGCCCCACGGGGCTCGCCGGACCCGGCGCGTTCAGGCGGTGACGGCCCGCCGGCGGTTCAGCGGGCCTCGTCCGCCTCGCCGCGCTCCCTGATGAGGGCGGCGAGCTCGTGGACCTGGCGCATCGTGCGTTTCTTCTCCGACCCCTGCAGGCCCATGGCGCCGACCGTGATCCCGTCGGCGAAGTCGATCTTCGCCCAGGGCTCGTGGGGGGTCAGGGTGACCCCGAGCACCTCGGCCCACTCGTAACGGCGCACCCTCAGCGGGTTGACGACGGTGATCCCCCGCTCGTCGGCCTCCACCCGGCACCGCCCCAGCAGGTGGAGGGCCCCGGCGATCAGGAGGCCCAGCACGAGCATCCCGATCCTGTCGGCCAGCGTGAACGGCGCCGGCAGGAAGATCGCCATCAGGATGGCGCCGAGCGTGATCACGCCCGCGAAGCCGTAGGCCACGATCCGCCCGTTCTTGGGCCGCCAGACGACGGGCAACGGGGGCGGGGAGACGCTCTCCGGGCTCACTCTCAGATCACGATCCTTCGGGAAACCACCGATCAAAACGGCTGCGACGGCTGGTCATGGTGCCGATGGCAACCTATCGCACGTCCCCGCCGCACCGATCACACGGCGCGGCGGGGTGCGTCAGCGGTGCTCTAGGAGCGGAGTTCGCGCAGCAGCAGCGCCGCCTCCAGCGCCGCGACGGTGGCCTCGTAGCCCTTGTCCTCGTGACTGCCCGGCACCCCCGACCTGTCCACGGCCTGGTCGAGGGATTCACAGGTCAGCACCCCGTTGCCGACCGGGACCTGCTCGTCGAGGGAGATCCGGGTCAGGCCCGCGGTGACGGAGTCGCAGACGTAGTCGAAGTGGGCGGTCTCCCCGCGGATCACGGCTCCGAGGGCGACGACCGCGTCGCAGCGCCTGGCCAGGGCCTGCACCACGACCGGGATCTCCAGCGATCCGGCCACCCGGACCACGGTCACCGCCGCGCCGCTGTCCTCCCCCGCCCGTACGGCCCGCGCCACGAGCTGATCGGTGATCTCCTCGTGCCACCGGGCGGCCACGATGCCGACGGTCAGCCCCCGCGCGTCCACGGCCGACACCACCGGCCGTCCTGTCCCACTCATCTGATCAACTCACTCCGCTCGCGGTTCGCGTTCGCGAACACCCCGTCCATACCGGCTCTCCTGCCACGCTCACTCATTCGCGCTCCTGGGGGATGTCGTGACCAAGGCGGTCGCGCTTGACCGACAGGTACTTCTCGTTGTACGGGTTCATCGCCACCGGCATGGGCTCGCGGCCGATCACCTTGATGCCGTAGCCGTCCATGCCGCGCAGCTTGGCCGGGTTGTTGGTCAGCAGCCGGATCGACTTCACCCCCAGGTCCGCGAGGATCTGCCCGGCGTTGGAGAACTCCCGCGCGTCCACCGGCAGTCCGAGCTCCAGGTTGGCGTCGACCGTGTCGCTGCCGGCGTCCTGAAGGCTGTACGCCCGCAGCTTGGCCAGCAGCCCGATGCCGCGTCCCTCGTGCCCGCGCAGGTAGACGATCACGCCTCGGCCCTCGGCGGCGATCCGGGACATCGCGTGTTCCAGCTGCACCCCGCAGTCGCACCGCAGCGACCCGAGCACGTCGCCGGTCAGGCACTCGGAGTGCGCCCTGACCATGACGTTCTCGCCGTCCTCGATGTCGCCGAAGACCAGGGCCAGGTGCTCGCCGCCGTCCACCGAACTCGCGAAGCCGTAGGCCCGCCACACGCCGAACCTGTTCGGCAGCAGGGTCTCGGCGACCCTGGTCACCATCCGCTCGGTCCTGCGCCGGAACTCCACCAGCTGCTCGATCGAGACGAGCGCCAGGTCGTGCTCGTCGCAGAAGCGGCGCAGCTCCGGCAGCCGCATCATGGTCCCGTCGTCGTTGACGACCTCGGCGAGCACGCCGGACTCGCTCAGCCCGGCGAGCCTGGCCAGGTCCACGGCCGCCTCGGTGTGGCCGCGCCTGACCAGGACACCGCCCTCCCGGTACCGGAGCGGGAAGACGTGACCCGGCCGCACCAGCTCGGACGGGTCGGTCGCGGAGTCGGCCAGGAGACGGATCGTGCGGGCCCGGTCGGCGGCGGAGATCCCGGTGCTCACCCCGTCCCTGGCGTCCACGCTGATCGTGTACGCGGTGCGCAGGCGTTCCCTGTTGTCGTGCACCATCAGTGGCAGGCCGAGCCGGTCGAGGTCCTCACCGCGCATCGGCACGCAGACCACGCCGCTGCTGTGCCGGATGGTGAAGGCCAGCAGTTCCGGCGTGGCCTTGGACGCGGCGAAGATGATGTCGCCCTCGTTCTCCCGGTTCTCGTCGTCGACGACCACGACCGCCTTGCCCTCGCGGGTGTCGGCGATCGCGCGTTCGATCGGGTCCAGCTTGATCACACGGCCTCCTCGGGGACGAGCACGGTCCGCGACCTGTGCTCCTTGAGCCAGTTGACGAATCCGACCGGGACCGGCACGGGGGCCTCGAATCCCGCTTCCGCCCGGTTCACCGCTCGCCTCCCCTGCCGGCCTGGCCGTCCGTGCTCGCGGGGGCGTACGCGCCGACGAGCTTCTCGACGTGCTTGGCGATCACGTCGACCTCGAGGTTCACCGGGTCTCCGGGCTGCTTGGCACCGAGGGTGGTCAGGCGCAGAGTGGTGGGGATGAGGCTGACGGCGAAGCCGCCGGAGCCGACGCTCACCACGGTCAGGCTGATGCCGTCGACCGTGATCGACCCCTTCTCGACCACGTAGCGGTCGAGGTCGGACGGGAGGGAGATGCGGACGACCTCCCAGTGCTCGCCGGGCTCCCGCGACAGCAGGACGCCCGTCCCGTCCACGTGACCCTGCACGATGTGGCCGCCCAGTCGCTGGTCGGCGCGGACCGCGCGTTCCAGGTTGACCGGGGAGCCGGGCCTCAGCGCGCCGAGGGAACTGCGGTCGAGGGTCTCCTTCATCACGTCGGCGGTGAACACCTCACCGGCCACGTCCACCACGGTCAGGCAGACGCCGTTGACGGCGATCGAGTCGCCGTGCCCGGCGTCCGAGGTGACCGTCCTGCCCCGGATGGACAGCCTGGCCGCGTCGCTCAGCTGCTCGATCCCGGCGATCTCACCCAGTTCTTCGACGATTCCGGTGAACATTCACATCTCCTTGCGGGGGACCACGCGAAGGCGGGCGGCCGAGGTGTCGCGGGGCCGGAGGCGGAACGTCGCCGAAGGGCGGGAAGCCGCGTGGGGGCCGGCGGGGCATGCGCTCGGAGAGCGGGATAAGCCGGTGCGCCCGGTCAGGGAATGGTGGGGGCCGGCGGCGCCATGCCCGTGGGGGGCGGGCCCGGCCACTGGGCGCGTCCGCGTCCGATCAGTCACCCGAGGTCTCCTACTCGCCAGTAGCTGTCTGCCACGGCGGGCCCCGGGGAATTCGATGGGTGCGTACACCCGGTCAGCGGAGGACCCCAAAGGGCACTCTCCGCTCGCGCGCTTCCTCCCATCCGGACTCTAACCGTCGGTCCTGGAGTTTCACCAGGTCAACCGGTCGATGGATTCGACCGGGTCGCGGACTGTAACCGCCGGCTCGGAATTTCACCGACCCCGGAGCACGCTGCTCTGTCTTGCTTCGGAAAGCGCGCCGCAGGCGGCCCGCTTCCCGTACACCAGTGTGCCATGTCCGGCAAACCGCACCGCACACCCCTCCAGCATATGGACCAAGCGAGCGCTTGGTCAAATCATGCCGCGTGCTCGGCGATCACCCTCCGAGCCCGCCGCGCGTCCGGGGAGTAGCGCACCGGAGCGGGCACCAGACCGATGCCGGTGTGCAGCGCCCGCAGGGAGGCCGTCGCCCACAGGTCTCCCAGCGGGGTCGCGGGCAGCCCGTAGAGCCTGCGGGCCCAGCGCGGCAGGGTCGCGAAGGCGAGCAGGGTGACCATGGGGAACACCGGCTTGAGCGGGGTCAGGCGCGCCGGGAGCGGCGCGTTGAGCGACTGCCTGAGCGGATGGGGCACCTCGGGCGCGAAGTAGAGACCCGGGCGGCAGGCCCGGATGTAGTCGTCCAGCTCGCCGACCGAGCCGGGCACGTCCTCGGGGCGCAGGCCGACGACCTCGGCCGCACGGCGCCACTCCGCGACGAACCTGTCGGCCTCCTCGCCGCTCAGCCCCACTCCGGCCCGCCGGGCGACCGACAGGTAGGAGTCGACCTCGCCGACATGGACCCAGAGCAGCGCGGCGGGGTCGTCGAGACGGAACCGCTCGCCGGTGTCGGGGTCGAGGGCGGTGAGTCTCGCGTGGATCTTCCTGACCCTGGCCCCCGCGCGGGCGACCTCCTCGGTCGTACCGTAGGTGCGCACCCGGACGAACTCGGTGGTGCGCGCGAAGCGGGACCAGGCCTCCGCGGGGTCCATGAGTGCCGAGTTCTGCGCGACCCCGCGCATCGCCCGGGGGTGCAGGCCCTGCATGAGCAGCGCCCTGAAGCCTCCGACGAGCAGGATCGGCTCGCCCATCACCTTCCAGGTCACCGAATCCGGTCCGAACAACCCGTGATCCATGCGCCGCCTCCCTCGTAAGTGGTTAATTACGCTACCGGAGGGGGTCTGGGTACACATGTCCCGGGTCTGTGACACAAGCGGAACGGGATCCAGACGAGGGTGTCACGACCAGGTCATCAAAGTGTCACAGATCCGTGAAAAGCAGCTTTTAAGTGCCCCGATTCTTTCACCCCACCCCCCCGCCGCGTCAACGGAATTGAAGCTACGAACAGGTGGAAATTACACAACAATAAAATGAGTAAGGAGCAGACCATTGATTTGACCTTGACTGTTTTGCGATGGTTCCAAGGATCAGGCTCAGCCATGCTCGTTGGGAGCGCCCGCACGATGACCATCCCTGCACCAGCAGCTACCACCACCGGGGAGACCCCCGCGGTGAAGACACCGGAGACGGTGGGCCGTTCCCCCGGCCAGTTGATGTGGCTGCGCTTCCGCCGCGACCCCACCGGCATCGCCTCGGCCGGTGTGGTGATCTTCTTCTTCCTTGTCGCGATCCTCGCACCGGTCATCTCCTGGCTCTACGGCAAGGACCCCTACATCCTCTACGGCCAGGACACCCCGGGACTGCTGAACGACTTCGGCTACCCGGTGCTGCCCAACGGCGGCATGAGCTCGGACTTCTGGTTCGGCATCGAGCCGGGCCTGGGCCGTGACGTTTTCATGCAGCTCGTCTACGGGATCAGGACCTCGCTGCTGATCGCGATGGTCGCGACGGTCCTCATCTCGGTGATCGGCATCGTCATGGGCATCGTCGCCGGGTACGTCGGGGGCAGAACCGACTACTTCATCGGCCGCCTGATCGACATCGTCCTGTCGTTCCCCTCGACCCTGTTCATCATCGCGTTCATGCCGGTGGTGGAGAACCTCTTCGTCGACCCCTCCGAGGAGACCCCGGTCTGGCTGCGGGCGGTGACGCTCATCACCCTGCTGACGGCCTTCGGCTGGGCCGGCATCGCCCGGCTGCTGCGCGGCCAGGTGCTCTCCATGCGCGAGCGGGAGTTCGTCGAGGCCGCCAAGGTGACCGGCGCCTCCCCCGCCCGGATCATCTTCAAGGAACTGCTGCCCAACCTGTGGACGCCGATCCTGATCCAGTCGACACTGCTGCTGCCCGCGATGGTGACCGCCGAGGCGGCCCTGTCCTTCCTGGGCGTCGGCATGATCGAACCCATCCCGGACTGGGGCCGGATGTTCCTGCGGGGCACCCAGGTCTACCAGAACGACATCACCTACCTGATCTTCCCCGGCGCGGCTCTGCTGATCTTCGTGATCGCCTTCAACCTTCTCGGTGACTCGGTCCGCGACGCCTTCGACCCCAAGCTCAAGCGTTAGATCCGATAGGAGAGAGATGAAAGTCCGTACGCGGTCAGCGATGGCCGTACTCGCCATAGGCGCGCTCGCACTCACCAGCGCGTGTGCCGAGGGCAACCAGGGCGCCCCCGCCGCTCCCAGCGGCTCCGCCGGTGCCTCCGCCCCCGCCGTGGAGGCCTACAAGGCGCCGACCATCACGGTCGGCACCGCGGAGGACTCCAAGGGCCCGGCCATCGAGCCGGAGGGCGTCGTCAAGGGCGGCACCGTCACGATGATCGACCGGGACGACTTCTCTCACATGGACCCGGGCCAGCTCTACGTCAACACCGAGACGAACTTCTCCCTCCTGATCGCGCGTACCCTGACCGGCTACAAGCGCACCGACAAGAGCGAGTACAAGCTGGTCGGCGACCTGGCCACCGACACCGGCACCCCCTCCGACGGCGGCAAGACCTGGACCTTCACCCTCAAGGACGGGGTGAAGTGGGAGGACGGCACGCCCATCACGTCCGAGGACGTGAAGTGGAGCATGGAGCGGACGTTCGCCTCCTTCATCACCCAGGGCCCGACCTACATCCAGCAGTGGCTGACCGAGGTCGACCACAAGAAGGCCTACCAGGGCCCCTACGACGGCAAGCGCCTGGACAGCATCGAGACGCCGGACGACAAGACGATCGTCTACAAGTTCAAGACGCCGCACGCCGACGCCAACTACGCCTTCGCCATGGGCGGCTACGGCATCGTGCCCAAGGCCAAGGACACCAAGGAGAAGTACGACAAGGCCCCCGTCTCCAGCGGCCCGTACATCATCAAGAACCACGTGGTCGACAAGTCCATCGACCTTGAGCGCAACCCGAACTGGGACCCGGCCACCGACCCGATCCGCGGCGCCTACCCCGACAAGTGGCGTCTGGAGTTCGGCCAGGAGGCCCTGCAGATCACCGACCGCCTGATGGCGGACGCGGGCCCGGACCAGACCGCCTTCACCTTCTACGCGACCGTTCCCCCGGAGCGGCTGCAGCAGGTGCTCGGCGACCCCGCGCTGGCGCCCCGCCTGATGAAGAGCCCCTCGCCGTACGGGAACTACTACTACTTCAACCTTGACCGGATGAAGGACCAGAAGATCCGCCAGGCCATCAACTACGCGTGGCCGTCCAAGCAGATCCAGCAGGTCTACGGCGGCCCGCAGGCGGCCGCGCTGCCGACCACCATCCTCAACGAGAACACCACGGTCGGCTACCAGCCCTACGACCTGTTCGGCAAGACGACCAAGCCCGAGGGTGACATCGAGAAGGCCAAGCAGCTGCTGGCCGAGTCGAGCAACCCGACGCCGACCATCGTCTACGCCTACAACCAGACGCCGGTCCAGGAGCAGGCCACCGTCGTGATCAAGAGCGCTCTGGAGAAGGCCGGCATCAAGGTCGTCGCCAAGCCGCTGGACCGCAAGACCTACTACGACTCCATCGGCCTGACCAAGAACGAGTTCGACATGTACTGGGGCGGCTGGGGCGCCGACTGGCCGTCCGGCTCCACGGTCATGCCCGTCATCTTCGGCCCGATCGCCGACGGTGCGCCGAACTACTCGCACCTGAAGGACGAGGCGCTCACCAAGGAGATGGACGAGATCACCGCGATGACCGACATCGACGCGCAGAACGCCGCGTGGATGGCGCTGGACAAGAAGCTCCAGGAGACGGTCACCCCGCTGGTCGTCGCCGAGAACCGGATCGCCAACACCCTGCACGGCTCCAAGATCGGCGGCGCGGAGATCGACCCGCAGTCCTGGGTCGTCCAGCCGAACAGAATCTTCGTGAAGCAGTAACCCCCACGAAGCCTTAGGAGACACCGGTGGCCGTGGCCCCGCGGAGGACGACACCGTTCCCCGCGAGGTCACGGCCCAGGGGCCGTCAGGCCCCCGCAGCGGTCCCAGCCACCTCGGGAAACAGGCAATGCTTCCATTCATCACTCGCCGCACGCTCGGCGCCGCGGTCACACTCCTGATCATCGCCGCGGTCACCTTCTTCCTCTTCTTCGCCGTGCCCGCCGACCCGGCGAGGCTCGCCTGCGGCAAGGTCTGCCCGCCCGACCTCCTGGAACAGGCGCGGCACAACCTGGGACTGGACCAGCCCCTGTTCGCCCAGTTCGTGGCCTGGCTGGTCGGCATCTTCGTCGGCCGCGAGTACGAGAGCCTGGGCCACTGCCCGGCCCCCTGCCTCGGCTACTCGTTCGTCAACCGCGAGCCGGTGTTCGAGACGATCCTGGACCGGCTGCCGGTCACCGTCTCCCTCACCATCGGCGCGGCGGTCGTCTTCCTCATCTTCGGCATGGCGACCGGCATCGTCGCGGCCCTGCGCCAGGGCAAGCCGCTGGACAAGATCGCCAGCGTGTCGTCCCTGATCGGCGCCTCCGTGCAGATCTACTTCATCGGCACGCTCGCGCTCTACTTCCTCGTCTACCAGAACCAGATCCTCCAGCGGCCCCAGTACCTGCCGTTCACCGAGAATCCCATCGCCTGGGCGGGCGGACTCGCACTGCCCTGGGTGGTGCTGGCGATCATCTTCACCGCCAACTACACCCGTATGACGCGCTCGACGATGGTGGAACAGCTCAGCGAGGACTACGTCCGCACCGCGCGGGCCAAGGGCATGTCCGGCCGGACCGTGGTGATGAGGTTCGCCCTGCGCGGCACCCTGACGCCCATCATCACGATCTTCGGCGTGGACCTCGGCACGCTGATCGGCGGCGCGATCATCACCGAGACCACCTTCGGGCTGCAGGGACTTGGACGGCTCTCCATCAAGGCCGTCTGGGACTCCGACCTGCCCCTGCTGATGGGCACGGTGCTCGTGGCGGCCGGGGCGATCGTCTTCTTCAACATCATCGTCGACATCCTGTACGCCTTCATCGACCCTCGTGTCCGGCTGAGCTAGGAGTTCTGAAGAAAGTGTCAACTCCCTTCCTCTCGGTCCGTGACCTGACCGTCGACTTCCACACCGAGGACGGCGTCGTCCACGCGGTGGACGGGCTCTCCTTCGACGTGGAGAAGGGCACCACGCTGGGCATCGTCGGCGAGTCCGGGTCGGGCAAGTCGGTGACCAACCTGACGGTGCTCGGCCTGCACAACCCGGAGACCACCACGATCAGCGGGGAGATCCGGCTGGACGACGAGGAGCTGATCGGTGCCTCCAGGTCCACCATGGAGAAACTGCGCGGCAACAAGGTCGCGATGATCTTCCAGGACCCGCTGACCTCGCTCTCCCCGTACCACACCATCGGCAAGCAGATCTCCGAGGTCTACCGCAAGCACACCGGCGCGAGCCGCGCCGAGGCCAGGGCCCGCGCGATCGAGATGCTGACCCGGGTCGGCATTCCGCAGCCGAAGACCAGGGTGGACGACTATCCCCACCAGTTCTCCGGCGGCATGCGGCAGCGCGCGATGATCGCGATGGCGCTGGTCTGCGACCCCGACCTGCTGATCGCCGACGAGCCCACCACCGCGCTGGACGTGACGGTGCAGGCCCAGATCCTGGACCTGCTCAAGGAGCTCCAGGATCAGATGGGCACCTCGATCATCCTGATCACCCACGATCTCGGCGTGGTCGCCAACACCGCGCACGAGGTGCTGGTGATGTACGCCGGGCGCGCGGTGGAGCGCGGGACCGTCAAGGAGGTCCTCCGAGAGCCCCGCCACCCCTACACCTGGGGCCTGCTGGCCTCCATGCCCAAGCTGAGCGCACCGGTGGACGTGCAGCTCCGGCCGGTCCGCGGCACCCCGCCGAGCCTGATCAACGTCCCGTCCGGCTGCCCCTTCCACCCGCGGTGCGACTTCATGGAGGTGGCGGGGCCCGAGCTGTGCCGCTCGGAGCGGCCCGAGCTGTCCCCGCACCGCGGCCACGGCGACGCGTGCTACCTGACCCTGGCCCAGAAGCGGGAGATCCACAAGTGAGCGAGACGACCTCCGAGCCGCTGCTGGAGCTGTCCGGTCTGAAGAAGCACTTCCCGGTGATGGGCGGCCTCATCTTCAAGCGGCAGGTCGGCCGGGTCCACGCGGTGGACGGCATCGACCTGACCGTGCACGCCGGTGAGACGCTCGGCCTGGTCGGCGAGTCCGGCTGCGGCAAGTCCACCGCCGGGCGGCTGGCGGCCCGGCTGCTCGAGCCGACCGCGGGCGGCATCCGCTACGCCGGACGCGAGATCGGCCACGCCAGTCGCAGGGAGCTGAAGCCGATCCGGGCCGAGATCCAGATGATCTTCCAGGACCCGTACTCGTCGCTCAACCCCCGGCACACCGTGGGCACCATCATCGGCGGCCCGATGGAGATCAACGGGATCGACCCGCCGGGCGGCAGGACCAAGCGGGTCCAGGAGCTCCTGGAGATCGTCGGGCTCAACCCCGAGCACTACAACCGCTTCCCGCACGAGTTCTCCGGCGGCCAGCGGCAGCGGATCGGAGTGGCCCGCGCGCTCTCCCTCAACCCCAAGCTGATCATCGCGGACGAGCCGGTCTCGGCCCTCGACGTCTCCATCCAGGCGCAGGTGGTCAACCTGCTCCAGCAGCTCCAGCGGGACATGGGGATCGCGTTCCTGTTCATCGCGCACGACCTGGCGATCGTCAGGCACTTCTCCCAGCGGGTCGCGGTCATGTACCTCGGCAAGATCGTCGAGGTCGCCGACCGTGCCTCCCTGTACGAGCGCCCCCGCCACCCCTACACCCACGCGCTGCTGTCGGCGGTGCCCGAGGTGCAGGAGGACGACGAGCCGCGCGAGCGCATCCGCCTGGCGGGGGACGTGCCCTCCCCCATCAACCCGCCGTCCGGCTGCCGCTTCCGCACCCGCTGCTGGAAGGCCCAGGACAAGTGCGCCACCGAGGAGCCTCCGCTGCTCAGACTGGAGGGCAACAGGGAAGGTCACCTGACCGCCTGCCACTTCCCCGAGGAGCCGACCGTGCACGGCCAGGACGTGGTGCTGGACCCGGCCCTGCAGACCTGACACCGGCCGTCGCCGGTCCTCGCGACCGGTGATCCCCGGTGAGAGAACGGCGGAGGGCGGACCC
>NZ_JBEXGU010000207.1:0-14230 GCF_040607515.1 Streptosporangium sp. NPDC005286
GGTGTCCTTCGACACCCCGGACCGCCCCGACGCTTGCGGCGCTCGCACGGGAGCGGGAAGAGAGCCCGGACAACCCTTCGGACCGGTTCCGTCCCGTCGGCGGCGAGCGCGGATTGCCGTTGTCTACTGGGTGCCCGGACCCCTCCTGGGTCCAACCCCCCGCCCGGAAGGAGTGCCCCGCCTCGACGGACTGCCGGCCCTGCGTCTGGCTGAACGGACGGGGTCACCCCCGTCACGGGCGCAGGAAACGGCGATGTCGAAAGGCGGCCGACCGGCCAGTCCCGTGCTGGACTGGGCAGCAAACTACCGAGCCCAGCGCAGATGTCAACCGTGTCACTAACAGCGGAAACATCAAGTTTTCGCAGCTGGGACATGATCGACGAGAGCCGTCAATGGTCTCATGTGATCCGATGTCTCTCAAGTCGAGCGAGGGCATCGGGAAGCGGACCGTCGTGCACGACGCCAAGCCGCTGGGTCGCGCGGGTCAATGCCACGTAAAGGTCGCTGGCCCCGCGCGGGGACTCGCCCAGGATCAACTCCGGTTCGACCACGATGACCGCGTCGAACTCCAGCCCCTTGGCCTCGGCGACGGTCAGCACCGCCACCTGGGCGTCCAGGGCGGCGGCCCCCGGACCGGCGACCGCGCCGTCGACGGAGCGGACCACCACCTCTCCGAGCTCCCGCGCGCGCGACTCGGGGACGATCACGACAAGTCGCCCACCCTCCACGATCTCGGCCTTGACGACGTCGCCGAGCGAGGCCGTCGGTGAGGCCGCCCACGGGCGCGCCCCGGTCTCCCTGACCGAGGCCGGGGCCTTCAGCGCCGGATCGACCAGGGTGAGCACGTCGGCGGCCACCGCCATCAGCTCCGCCGGGGTGCGGTAGTTGACGCTGAGGGTCTCCTCGCGCCAGCGCCCGGCCACGTAGGGGTCGAGGACCCGGCCCCAGGAGCGCGCCCCGGCCGAGGATCCGGTCTGGGCCAGGTCGCCGACGATCGTCATCGACCGCGTCGGGCAGCGACGCATCAGCATCCGCCAGTCCATCGGCGACAGCTCCTGCGCCTCGTCCACGATGACGTGGCCGAAGGCCCAGTTGCGGTCGGCCGCGGCGCGCTCGGCGGTGGTCAGGAAGACGTCGTCGCCGAGGTGGCGGGCGGCGAACTTCTCGGCGTCCATGATGTCGGAGAGCCCGGTCAGCTCCAGGACCTCCTTGGCGTAGGCGAGCTGGTGCTGCCGCTCGTCGAGCGCGGCGGCACGCTGCGCCGCCTGCTCCTCCTCGGCCATCCAGGCCCCGGCCCGCAGCACCGCGGGGTCGATGTCGCCGAGCAGTTCGGCGGCCTCGTCCAGCAGCGGTACGTCGGACTCGGCCCACCAGCTCTCCCCCTTGCGGGGCGGCTCGCGCAGCATCAGCTCCCGCTCGGCCTCGCCGAACTCGGCGGCGGCGTGGTCGAGGCGCTCCCGGGAGGTGAACAGTCCGATCAGGAGCTGCTGTGGTGTGACGTAGGGCCACAGCCGGTTCAGGGCCGCCTTGACGGGCCGCTCGGTACGGAGCTCCTCACGGATGTCGGCCAGCTCGTCGTCGTCGATCATCCCCTTGCCCAGCTGCCTGGCCGCCTGACGGGCGAGCGCGTTGAGCAGGTGGCGGACGAAGAGCGCGCGGGCCTCGTTGTGCGCCCGCCTGGAGCGGGCCGCCCTGTTGCGTGCCGCCTCCAGGACGTTGCCCTCCAGCCGCAGGGTGTAGCGGTCGAGGCGGATCTCGATCGGCTTGCGCGGCACCCGCTGCCGCTCGCGCACGGCCCGTGCGATGACCTGGGCCATCCGGGAGTCGCCCTTGAGCCCGGCCACCTCCGGGGGCTCCTTGCGCCCGGGAACGACCCCCGGGTACAGCTCGGAGACCGTCGACAACAGCACGTCGGTCTCCCCCAGGGAGGGCAGTACCTGCTCGATGTAGCGCAGGAATGTCAGGTTCGGCCCGAGTATGAGCACCCCCCTGCGGGCCAGCTTCTCCCTGTGGGTGTAGAGCAGGTAGGCCGCCCGGTGCAGCGCGACCACGGTCTTGCCGGTCCCGGGACCGCCCTGCACGACCAGTACCCCGCCCAGGTCCGAGCGGATGATGCGGTCCTGCTCCGACTGGATGGTGGCCACGATGTCGCGCATCCGCCCGGTGCGCCGCGCGGCCAGGGAGGCGAGCAGGGCGGCCTCCCCGTTGAGGGTGGCCACGTCCTCGTCCGTGAGGTTGTCGAGATCCAGGAGATCATCGTCGATCCCGATCACCCTGCGGCCCTTGGTCTGCAGGTGGCGACGGCGGGTGACGCCCATCGAGGCCGCGGGGGTGGCGCCGTAGAAGGGCTGGGCGACCGGGGCGCGCCAGTCGATCAGCAATCGGCGCTGATCGTCGTCGGCCATGCCGATGCGGCCGATGTAGAGGGAGGTGTCGTCGGCGTTGTCGAGCCGGCCGAAGCACAGGCCGTTCTCGACAGCCCACAGACGGCCCAGACGCTCGGCGTACATCCCGGCGAAGGTGTCGCGCTCAGAGCGGTTCTGGTGCGTGCCCCCGCTCCCTCCCTGCGCGAGGACGCCGTCCAGCTGCCGCTGGGTGCGCTCGCGCAGCAGATCGAGCCTCGCGTAGAGACCGGAGACGTACTCCTGCTCCTTGGTCAGCTCGATTTGACGGGTTGCCGTCGCTCCATTATCGTTGCTAGTAATGGGATACTCCGGACCATTGCGCTAGTTGTTATGACAAACCATCACCCTAGCAGGTCCGTTGAGAAGTTTACCCGCCCCTGCGCCATCACAGCTTTATTGCGACGGCTCCTGCCCGCTTGACGAGGATCCGCCGGGTTCCTTACATTCACTCGAAGTTAGGAAAGTTTCCTAACTTCGCTTCGCCGGTGAATGCGAGGACGCACGCGGAGGGCCAGTGAAACAGCCGACGCCGGGCACCCCCAGCCTGCTGCGCGCGATCAACGACCGCGCCGCCCTGCAGGCGCTGCTGGAGCGCGGCCCGCTGACCCGCCCGGAGATCGGTGCCCTCACCGGCCTGTCCAAGCCCACCGCCTCACAGCTCCTCATCCGCCTGCAGGAGGCGGGCCTGGTCGTGCTCAACGGCATCCGCGAGGGACTGCCCGGCCGCACCGCCGAGGTCTACCGGCTCAACCCGGCCGCCGCGTACGCCGCCGCGATGGACGTCACGCGCGCGGGCATCGACGTCAGGGTCGCCGACATCACCGGCGCCGTGGTCGGCGAGTACCACCTGCCCACTCCCGGCCGCTCCGGCGGCGACGCGGTGGAGCGGGTCGCCGCCGCGCTGGAGGGCGCGGGCGCCCCGGCGACGCCGCGGTGCGCGGTCATCGGCGTGCAGGGCACGATCGACCCGGGCACCGGCAGGCTGGCCTACGCCACCAGCAGGGACATGCCCGGCTGGCACATCCCCGACCTGGTCCGCACCCTCGGCGACGGCCTGGGCATACCGGTCGCGATAGAGAACAACGTCAACCTCGTCGCCCAGGCCGAGCAGGCGCACGGTGTGGGCCGGGGCCACCGGGACTTCGTGCTGCTCTGGGCCGACGAGGGCCTGGGCGCGGCGCTGGTCCTCGGCGGCCGGCTGCACCGGGGCGCCACCGGCGGCGCCGGCGAGATCGGCTACATGCCCACCCCCGGCGCGCCGACCGCCAGGGAGACCGGCCGCTACGCCAACCACGGCTACCAGGCACTGACCGGCGGCCCCGCGGTGCTCAAGATCCTCCGGTCGTACGGCGTGCGCGGCGGCGCCCCCGCGCAGGCGGTGCTGAACGCGGTGCGGGCCGCCGCCTCCACCGGCAGGCGCGCCGACGACGCCCGTGCCGGGCTGCGCGACATCGCCTCCCGGCTGGCGGTCGGGCTGGCCTCGATCACCTCGGTCATCGACCCCGAGATCATCGTGCTGACCGGCGGGACCCTGCTCGCGGGCGGCGACACCCTGCGCGAGCTCGTCGAGCACGAACTCCACGCGCTGACCATCCCCCGACCACCGCTGCTGCTGTCAACCGTCGAGGGCAATCCCGTCCTCGCGGGCGCGCTGGATCTGGCCCTCGCGACCGTACGCGACGAGGTCTTCGGCTCCACAGTCCCTTCTTGACCCTCCCGTGTACCCCCCACCCCCCCAGGAGGCAGCCGTCGTGCACCGACGCTTTCTCACCCTCGCCCTCGCCACCCTGACGGCCGCCGCTCTGACCGCCTGCACCGCGGGCACGGAGGGCGCACCCACGCTCGGTTCGCGCCCCAAGCCCTCAGGCTCGGCCTCCGCCACCCTGCCGGCCTCGGCCATCGAACTGTGGCACGGATTCTCCGCGCCCGGCGAGGTCAAGGCGTTCGAAGACGCCATAGCCGGATTTCGTACGAAATTTCCCCAGATAACCGTCAAACTGGTCAAGGGCGTCCAGGACGAGCAGATCACCCAGGCGGTGCGCGGCGGGAAGGCCCCTGACGTCGCCTCCTCCTTCACCACGGACAACGTGGCCCAGTGGTGCCGCAGCGGAACGTTCCAGGACCTCACCCCGGTGATCAAGCAGGATGGCATCGACCTGTCCGTGCTGCCCGAGGTCTCGCGTTCCTACACCGAGTACGAGGGCAGGCGGTGCGTGATGCCCCTGCTCGCCGACGCGTACGGGCTCTACTACAACAAGGCCCTGATGAAGGGCTCCGCGCCGCCGAAGACGCTCTCGGAGCTCACCGAGCTGACCAAGAAGCTCACCGTCCGCGACGCGGAGGGCAACATCAAGGTCGCCGGGTTCATCCCGAGCTTCTCGTACTACGAGAACTCCGCCTCGCACCTCGCCCCGATGGTCGGCGCCACCTGGTACAAGCCGGACGGCACCTCGGCGATCGGCTCCGACCCGGCGTGGAAGGAACTGCTGCGCTGGCAGAAGGAGCTCGTCGACTGGTACGGCTACGACAAGCTGGAGAAGTTCCGCAAGAGCCTGGGCCAGGAGTGGTCGGCCGACCACCCGTTCTACAAGGGCAAGGTCGCCATGGTCCTGGACGGCGAGTGGCGCAACGCCATGATCGCCGGCGAGGCCAAGGACCTCGACTACGGCACCGCACCGCTCCCGGTCTCCGACACCAAGCCCGACCTGTACGGCAGCGGCTTCACCGCGGGCACCGTGATCGGCGTGCCCAAGGGGGCCAAGAACCCGCAGGCCGCCTGGGAACTGGTCAAGTATCTGACCACCGACACCTCGGCACTGGTCACGCTCTCCAACGCGTTGCGCAACGTGCCGACCACCAAGGCCTCACTGGAGTCGCCCGACCTGGACAAGGACCCGAACTTCCAGACCTTCCTCGACATCTTCGCCCACCCGAAGACGAGCACGGTCCCGGCGAACGTCAACAGCGCCTTCAACCAGGACACGGTGCAGGAGTTCCTCGGCCGGTGGGAGAAGGGGACGCTCACCGACCTCGACGCCGAACTGGCCAAGGTCGACAAGCGTCTCGACGACAAGCTGAAGCTCTCCGGGGGCTGAGCCTCGATGAGCATCGTCCACGCGGCGCCGCCCAGGTGGCGGCGCCGTGAGGGCCTGGTGGCCCTCCTTTGGATATCGCCCTGGCTGGTGGGGTTCGCGGTGTTCTTCGCCTACCCCCTCGCGGCGACCGTCTACTTCTCCTTCCACCGCTACGACCTGTTCACCCTGGAGTTCGTCGGCCTGGACAACTACCGCTACTTCCTGGTGGACGACCGGGCCTGGGTCTCCATCAGGAACACGCTCTGGTTCACGGTCTTCATGGTCCCCGCCCAGGTGATCTTCGGGCTGGGCGTGGCGCAGCTGCTCACCCGCCTCAAGGCGGGGGCCGGTTTCTTCCGCACCCTCTTCTACCTGCCCTCGCTGGTCCCGGTGGTGGCCGGGACCGTCTCCTTCGTGTTCCTGCTGAACCCCTCGGGTCCCTTCAACCAGTTCATCGAACTCTTCGGGATCACCGCACCCGACTGGTTCGGCGACCCGAACTGGGCCAAACCCGGCCTGACCCTGCTGGCCATGTGGGGTATCGGCAACACCATGATGATCTTCCTCGCGGCCCTGCTCGACGTGCCCAAGCATCTGTACGAGGCCGCCGCGATCGACGGGGCCGGCGGGTGGCGGCAGTTCAGGAGCATCACACTGCCGACGATCTCGCCGGTGCTGATGTTCTCGGCGGTCACCGGCGTCATCTACGCCCTGCAGTACTTCACCCAGGCGATGATCGCCTCCCGGGTCGCCGCCGGGGTCACCGACTCCCCCGGCAGTTCCTTCGTCCCCGGCTACCCCGAGCTGTCGACGCTGACGCTGGCCCAGTGGCTGTTCCACGTGGGCTTCCGCGACTTCAGCATGGGCTACGCCTGCGTGCTGGCCCTGCTGCTGTTCGTGGTCTCCACGCTCTTCACCCTCGTCCTGCTCCGCCGGTTCCGCGCGTTCGACCAGGGAGCGGACCGGTGACGACCCTGACCATGAAGCTCACAGCGCAGGGTTCCCCCGCGCGCGGCCCGCGTACCCGCAGGGTCCTGTACTGGATCGCCACCCACGCCATCGCCGTGGCGCTGTCGCTGATGTTCGTCGCCCCGCTGGTGTTCGTGGCGCTGACCGCGCTCATGAGCACCGACCAGACGCTCACCGGCGACCTGTGGCCGGACACCTGGAACTGGGGCAACTTCGCCGAGGTGTTCACCAGGTCGCGGCTGCTGGCCTGGCTGGGCAACACGTTCCTGTACGCCGGGCTCGGCACCGCGTTCATGCTACTGTCGTCGATCCCGGTGGCCTACGCGATGGCCCGCTTCCGCTTCCGCGGGCGCAGACTCGCCTTCCTCGCGGTCATCACGATGATGATGCTGCCGCCACAGGTCGTCGCGGTCCCCGTCTACCTCATCTGGGCGCGCCTGGACCTCACCGGCACGCTGTGGCCGCTGATCCTGCCGATGCTGTTCGGGGACGCCTTCTCGATCTTCCTGCTCCGGCAGTTCCTGGTCACGATCCCCAGGGAGTACACCGAGGCCGCCCGCGTGGACGGGTGCTCGGACTTCCAGACCCTGATCAGGGTGATCCTGCCGATGGCGCGTCCGGCGATAGCGGCGGTGGGTCTGTTCCAGTTCTTCTACTGCTGGAACGATTACTACGGTCCATTGCTCTACGCCCAGATAAACGAGGAAAACTGGACGCTCTCCCTCGGGCTGGCGTCCTTCCGGGCACTGCACAGCGTGCAGTGGAACCTCACCATGGCGGCGACCCTGCTCGTCATGGCCCCGGTGATCATCGTGTTCTTCTTCGCCCAGAGGGTCTTCATCGAGGGCGTCACGCTGACAGGAGTAAAAGGGTGAAACTCGCCGTTGTCGGGGGCGGCTCGACGTACACGCCGGAGCTGATCGACGGGTTCGCGCGGCTACGCGACGAGCTTCCACTGACCGAGATCGCGCTGGTCGACCCGGACGTCCGCCGGCTGGAACCGGTGTCCGGCATGGCGCGCCGGATGCTGGCGCGGGCCGGGCATCCGGCCACGGTCGTCGCCACCACCTCCGTCGAGGAGGGCGTCGCCGGGGCGGGGGCGGTCCTGCTGCAACTGCGCGTCGGCGGCCAGGCCGCGCGGGACGTGGACGAGACCCTGCCCCTGGAGTGCGGCTGCGTCGGCCAGGAGACGACCGGGGCGGGCGGGCTGGCCAAGGCGCTGCGCACGGTACCGGTGGTGCTGGACATCGCCGAGAAGGTCGCAAAGCACGCGCCCGACGCCTGGATCGTCGACTTCACCAACCCCGTCGGCATCGTCACCAGGGCGCTGCTGGAGGCCGGGCACCGGGCCATCGGCCTGTGCAACGTGGCCATCGGCTTCCAACGCCGCTTCGCCGCGAACCTGGGCGTCGCCCCCGAGCGGATCTCCCTGGGCCACGTCGGCCTGAACCACCTCACCTGGGAGCGGGCCGTCCACCTGGACGGAGTCGACGTGCTGCCGCGGCTGCTGGAGAGCCACGGTGCGGAGATCGCCGAGGACGTCGGCCTGAGCGCCGCGCTGATCCGGCACCTGGGCGTGGTCCCCTCCTACTACCTGCGCTACTTCTACGAGCACGACCTGGTGGTGGCCGAGCAGCGGACCAGGCCGTCGCGCGCGGCCGAGGTCTCGGCGATGGAGACGGCGCTGCTGGAGATGTACACCGACCCGGCCGTGGACACCAAGCCGGAACTCCTGGAGAAGCGCGGCGGGGCCTTCTACTCGGAGGCCGCGGTGGCGTTGATCGCCTCGCTGGTCGGCGACCGCGGCGACACCCAGGTGGTCAACCTGCGCAACGACGGCACGCTGCCGTTCCTGCCCGACGAGGCGGTCATCGAGGTCCCGGCCACGATCACCGCGGCGGGCGCGGCCGCGCTGCCGGTGGACCCGGTGGAGCCGCTCTTCGCCGGGCTCATCGCCCACGTCACGGCGTACGAGACGCTGGCGCTCGCGGCCGCGCTGCACGGCGGCGAGGACCGCGTCGCCGACGCGCTGCTGGCCCACCCGCTGATCGGGCAGGCCGCACTCTCGAAAGACCTGGCCCGGCGCCTGATCGAGGCCAACCGCGGGCACCTGTCCTGGGCGAACGCGTGAGGACGGTCCTGGCCGTCGACGGCGGCAACAGCAAGACCGACGTCGCGCTGGTCGGCGAGGACGGCTCGGTCATCGCCACCGGGCGCGGCGGCGCCTTCCAGCCGCAGACCGCGGGGGTGGGGGCCGCGATCGACGTGATCGGCGACGCCGTGCGCTCCGCGCTCGGCGAGGGGGCGAGGACACCGTACGCCGACCACGTGGCCGCCTACGTGGCGGGCGCGGACCTGCCGGTGGAGGAGGACGCGCTCCGCGCGGAGATCCTCCTGCGGGGGTACGGCACGGAGGTGACCGTCGGCAACGACACCTTCGCGCTGCTGCGCGCCGGGGCCTCGGGCCCCGCGGGCGTGGCCGTGGTGTGCGGCGCGGGCATCAACGCGGTGGCGGTCTCCCCCTCGGGGGAGGTGGCGAGATACCCGGCCCTGGGGCGGCTCACCGGCGACTGGGGCGGTGGTCTCGGCCTCGGCGAGGAGGCGCTCTGGCACGCCGTACGCGCCGAGGACGGCCGGGGTCCCGCCAGCGCGCTGACCTCCGCGATCCGCGGGCACTTCGGCACCCGCACCGTCGAGGAGGTGTCCCTGGCCATCCACTTCGGCGAGCTGCCCTACGGCAGGCTGAACGAGCTGGTACCGGTGCTGATGGCCGTCGCCGCCCAGGGTGACGGGGTGGCCCGCTCGCTGGTGGCGCGGATGGCCGAGGAGGTCGTCGTGCTCGCGGTGGTCGCGCTGCGCCGCCTGGACCTGCTCGCCGTGCCGATGGAGGTGGTCCTGGGCGGCGGCGTGCTCACCGCCCGCGACCCGCTGATGAGCGAGCTGCTCGAGCGGGGCTTCGCCGAGCGGGCCCCGCAGGCCAAGCCGATCGTCGCCGACGTCGCCCCCATCATGGGTGCCGCCCTCCTGGGGCTGGACGCCCTCGGCGCCACCGAGGAGGCCAGGGCCCGCCTGCGGGCCCACTTCCACGCCCTGACCTGAGACGCGCCCGGCTCACCCGCCCCCCTCCCGGAGATCGGTCCTCTCCCCCGGCGTCGCATCCAGGTGCGGAGTTCGGTGAGAGGGCCGCCGGGTACCGGCTGCGGAGGCGGTGCTCCCCGCGCACGGTGCGGTCACGGGCATCTCCGCCCCGGGCCGTCCGGGAGAAGGTGATCGGGAAGCCCCTCGTCCCCGCGTGCGGTGCGGTCGCCTCTCCCCTGACCAGCCGTTACAGGTACTGGCCGGCTTCGGCTCCGTCCGTCTTCGACACCCGCACCGACACCACGTTGGCCAGGTTGACGACCATGCCGATCATCTCGGTCTCGAAGCCGTATCTCACCTGGGTCAGCACCAGGCTGCGCCGCTCGTCCAGAGCACGGGAGATCGCCTCCACCGCCTCGGACTCCCCGTCGAAATCCCCGCTCGTCACGGAGACGTCCTCACCCCCCACCGGGTGGAATCGGATGATCAGTACATCGTTGTCAGGCACAGCCGGCTCCTTTCGCCAGTGTCCACAGGAAGTACCTGCCCAGCGTCGAACGCTGTAGACAACCGTCGCCACCCGGGCTTCACGCGGAGGATCCGGCCGTCGCGGAGGCGCCCCGTTCCCATGCGGTGAAACGGAGATATCCGCGAGGTGAATCACCCCATTGGAATTTCGCCGGTCATGTCATCCCATTCGTGTCATAAATATTTGGTATGACGTGGCGAAAGCCTTATTCGGGTGGCCCTCACCTGCATGATTATTACCACGGTAGCCATATGGCAAAGTTATAGAAACATGGAGGGTATTGCGGCCTCACGTCCAATGTCAGCCTTGTGCACGTCCAGGCTGCCAGGTCCCGCCGGTTCCCCGCGGCGGTGTCGCACGGTGCCGGTTTCGACCGGCCGCCCCGGCGCCGCACGCGTTCGACAGGTCGCGTCCAGGCACGTCCCCCGGAGGCCAAGGAGGCCATTGTGGACGCCGAGAACACCCACCACCAGAATACCGGCAGCGAGAGCGGGGGCATCAGCCGCAAGACCCTGCTGAAGGCCGCTCTCATCGCCCCGATCCCGCTGCTGGTCGGCCAGGCCCCCGTGCTGGCCCGCGACGCGCGGCGGACGGACGGGCTGCTCGACCCCACCCCCTTCTGCGACGACGGCGACGACCCGACGATCGCCCAGACCGAGGGCCCCTATTTCAAGCCCAACTCGCCACGGCGCACCTCACTGGTCGGGCCCGGCACACCGGGCGTCCCGCTGACCGTCAGCGGCTACGTGTTCGGCCGCTCGTGCCAGCCGATCGCCAACGCGCTTCTGGACTTCTGGCAGGCGGACACCAACGGCGCCTACGACAACAGCGGATTCGGCTTCCGCGGGCACCAGTTCAGCGACGCCCAGGGCGCGTTCAAGCTGACCACGATCGTTCCGGGCCTGTACCCCGGACGCACCCGGCACATCCACGTCAAGGTCCAGGCCCCGAACCGGCCGGTGCTCACCACCCAGCTCTACTTCCCGAACGAACCGCGCAACAACACCGACACGATCTTCGACCCGTCACTGGTCATGACCGTGCGCACGGTCGGCTCCGGCAGGGAGGCGACGTTCGACTTCGTGCTCAACATCGTCGGCACCCCGTCGCCCAGCCCGACGCCGACCACGAGCCCCCCGCCGGGCGGGGCGTGGCAGGCCGGAACGAACTACAAGGCCGGCGACCAGGTCACCTACGGCGGCGTGACCTACCGCTGCCTCCAGGGGCACACGGCCTACGCCGGATGGGAGCCGCCGAACGTACCGGCCCTGTGGCAGCGCGTCTGACGCACCGACCGGCCGACGTGACCGGCGCCCCCGCCTCCGCTCGTGGACGTCGTGTCGCCGTGGCCCGGGGGCCCGGTCCGGCCTCTCCCCGGACCGGGCATCCCGCCCGAGGTCTCCCGGTCAAAGTCCGACGCGCTTCTCCCGGCGTTCGATCGACTCCGCGACCCGCGCGTAGACGGCCAGCAGAAGGTCCCAGAAGCGGCCGACGTCAAGCGAGGTGCCGACCAGGGCGTTGGGGGCGCGGCCCCGGAGGTTGAAGTCGGTCACGGTCATCCCCGAGGTGAAGCGGCCCGCCGTCTCGACGTCGACGACCGCGGGTTCCAGGGTGATCAGCGACGGGTCGATCAGGTGGGCGACCGCGCAGGCGTCGTGAATCGCGGGCCCGTCGTCGGCGGTGATCATGCCGTAGAACCGCACGCACGGGATGAGCAGGTCGGTGCCGAGCCTGCCCATGGCCGCCATTCTGGCCGCCACCGCCTCCGTGGTCATGGCGGCACGGCTCACGTCAAGGCCGATCATGGTCACCGTCCAGCCCGCGCCGAAGACGATCGCGGCGGCCTCCGGATCGGCGGCGATGTTGAACTCGGCCGCCGGGGAGAAGTTGCCCCGGGTGTACGACCCGCCGAGGATGGTGAGCCCCCGCGCCCAGTCGACGATCCTCGGTTCCCTGAGCACCGCGAGCGCCACGTTGGTCAGCGGGCCGATGGCGACCAGGGTCACCTCGCCCGGGTCGGCCCTGAGCGTCTCGACGATGAAGTCGACGGCGTGCCCGGCGGCCGGCGGGAGCGTCGCCGGAGGCAGCAGCGCGTCCCCGAGACCGGAGCCGCCGTGCACGTCGGCCGCGTCCACCCGGGCGCGCAGCAGGGCGCCCGCACTGCCCGCGGTGACCGGTACGTCGCCGAACCCCAGGAACTCGCGGAGCCGCAGCGCGTTGTCCGTGGTCCTGGCCAGGTCGACGTTGCCGCCGACCGTGGTGATCCCCAGGACCTTCAGGTCGGGGCTCCCGTGAGCGAGGGCGAGCGCCAGGGCGTCGTCGATCCCCGGGTCACAGTCAATAATGATCTTCCTAGCAGACACCCGTTCAGCTTGGATTAACTACCCCATGTCCGGCAAATCGGTACTTAGTAGCTCAGGCGCGCTCGTCGGGCTTACCGGCCTCCGTACCGGCCGGCTCCGGGGGACGGTGCTCGTACGGCGTGCTGAGCACGACCGTGGTGCGGGTGGAGACGTTGGCGGCGGTGCGGATCTGGTTCAGCAGTTCCTCGAGCGCGATCGGCGAGGCCACCCGGACCTTGAGGATGTAGCTCTCGTCCCCGGCCACGCTGTGGCACGCCTCGACGGCGCTCAGGTGGGCCAGCCGTTCCGGGGCGTCGTCGGCGGCGGCCGGATCGATCGGCTTGATGGACACGAACGCGGTGAGCGGCAGCCCGATGGCGTCGTAGTCGACCAGCGCCGCGTAACCCCGCAGCACCCCGCGCTTCTCCAGCCTGCGCACCCGCTGGTGCACCGCCGACACCGACAACCCGGTCTCCCTGGCGAGATCGGTGAAGCTCATCCGGCCATCCCTGGCCAGCAACGTGACGATACAGCGGTCGATCTCCTCCATCCCGTAAACGGTAACGGCACCGGAGAGCACACGCATCGCCCGGATGTCACGGCACGGTCCCAACCCACGGGCAATCTCGCGACCCGGTTCCCGTGGCGGCCGGATCGGAACGTACAGTCGCGAAATGAGCAACCTGGAAACGGATCCGCGGGAGTCGGCGTGCGGTGGCCTCGCGGACGTGGTGGCGGAGCCGGTGACCGAAGTGCTGGCCGGCAGGGACGTGGTGCTGGGCGGCCCGCGGGCGATGAAGGTCACCAGAACCCTGCCGAACCGGGACATCAGAATGGTCGGCGCCTGGTGCTTCGTCGACCACTACGGCCCGGAGAAGACGACGATGAGCGTCCCCCCGCACCCGCACACCGGGCTGCAGACCGTCAGCTGGCTCGTGGAGGGCGAGATCCTGCACCGCGACAGCGTCGGTAGCGAGCAACTGATCAGACCGGGCCGGCTCAACCTGATGACCGCGGGACGTGCCATCTCCCACTCCGAGGAGTCGGCCGCCGAGGCCGCCCTGCACGGGGTCCAGCTGTGGGTGGCGCTCCCCTCCGCCGCCCGCGAGACGGCTCCGGCCTTCGAGCACCACCCGGTGCTGCCCGAGCTGACCCTGCCGGGCGCCAGGGTGACCGTCATCATGGGCGAGCTGGGCGGCGTCACGTCACCGGCGACGGTCCACACCCCGCTGGTCGGGGCCGAGGTGAGGCTGGAGGCCGGCGCGGCGATCTCCGTCCCGCTCCGTCCCGGCTTCGAGTACGCCGCGCTGGCCCTGTCCGGCACCGTGCGGGTCGACGAGACGGACCTGTCCCCCGGGCCGCTGCTCTACCTGGGCAGCGGGCGTTCGGCGCTGGCCATAGGGGCCGAGGATGCCGGTCGGCTGCTGCTCATCGGCGGCGAGCCGTTCGAGGAGCGGATCGTCATGTGGTGGAACTTCGTCGGCCGCAGCCACGAGGAGATCGCCAGGTTCCGGCAGGAGTGGATGGAGGGCGAGGAGTTCGGCACGGTGCCCGGCGGCGCCGCCCCGCTGCCCGCTCCCGAGCTTCCCCTGACCGCCCTGAAGGCTCGCGGACGCCGCCGCTAGCGACCGGCCCCGACCCCGCGCGGGACGGTCCCGCCCGTCGCCAGGCCCCGCCCCTCGCCGGGCCCTGTGCCGCGCCCCTGGCCCACGGCTCTTGCCGTGGCGGGGACCACCGGTCAGGCCGCGCCTCTCGACGCGGAGGAGGGAGCCGCGGCGATCGACGACAAGGCGGCGAGAGGGCGAGACCCCGCGCCTCGCCGGAGCCACGCAC
>NZ_JBEXGU010000208.1:0-14127 GCF_040607515.1 Streptosporangium sp. NPDC005286
TGCCGGGCGCGCTGTTCTGCGTCGGCGGAGATCTGCCGGTTTTCGCCACCGCGGCGGCACCCGGCGTGTTCCTCGCGGAACTCGCCGACACTGCGCACGAGGCCGTGCTCGGGCTTCGCGCGCTTCCCGTGCCAGTGATCAGCGCCGTCCGCGGCGCCTGTGCCGGCGGCGGGATCGGCTTCGCCCTCGCCGCCGACCTCGTGCTGGCTGAGCGCACCGCCCGCTTCGTGGTCGCGTACACCGCAGCCGGGCTCTCTCCCGACTGCGGGGTGTCCTGGATCCTGACGAGGCTGCTCGGCCCGGCCCGCGCCAACGACCTGATCCTGACCAACCGGCGGCTGGACGGTATCGAGGCGGAAAGGCTGGGATTGGTCAGCCGCGTCGTCGAGCCCGGCACTGTGTACGAGGAAGCGTTGCGGCTGGCACGTTCGCTCGCAGAGGGACCCCGCGACGCGCTGGCACAGTCCGCTCAGCTCGTACGCGACGCCGGCGCCACCTCGTTGAAGGAGCATCTCCAGCACGAAGCCGAGTCCATCGCCTCCCTGATCGAGACACCGAACGGTTCGGAGGGCATCGCCGCCTTCCTCCAGAAGCGGCACCCAGATTTCACCACCACATCGAGGAGTTGAGACACCGTGGACAACAACGCCGCCGTCGGCACCGCGTTCCTGCGCCGGTTCGCCACCGACTGGCTCGCTGCCTGGAACTCACACGACACCGAGCGGGTCCTGGCCTTGCTGCACTCGGAGATCGTCTGGGAGGACACCGTCTTCTGGACCGACGTCATTCATGGCCGGGAAGCGCTCCGGGAGTACGTCGAACGAATCTGGAAGGTGATGCCGGACGTCCACTTCGAAGAGGTGCAGCTGTTCACCGCACCGGAGGACGGCCGGGCGCTCGTACTGTTCCGCCAGGAGGGTAGCGGGCCGCCTCAACTTGACCCCACCCGCCGATTCGACACCTACGGTTGCGACGTCTTTCTCGAGTTCACCGATGGGCTGCTGTCTCGCTACCTGGCACAGTACGAGATCACGGAGATGATGCGTCAACTTGGGGCCCTGCCACCTCGCGACGGGAAGATCGGCGGCGCGTACCTTCTCTCGCTGCTCGACAGGAACCAAACGTCACACTCCACAGGCTCAGGCTGAGATCAGAATCACGCGGTTCACCCGGACAGCGCCAGGGGCCGGCGCTGTCCGGCGAACCTGTTTACTCGCCGAGCCCAACCCCGACACCCTGCCCTACCCCGTCCCCGACGCCCAACACCGGAGCGCGCGTCCCCTGCCGGGCTGGGCGTTGACCGTCAGCATCGGACGATGACGAAGATGCGCGAGCGGTTCGCCGGCTGACAACGTGGAAGCGAGCCAGGCATGGTCGGCCACAGGGTGTGGCGCCGGCCCCTTCGGAGGTCCCTCCTGCTCCGCTCGCGGCCCGGCTTACCCATGTCCGTCGGCTGTCAGGGCGGCGTGGACGAGAACCCGCAGCTCCTGGGTCAGGCCTGGGCGGGCATGAAGCCGGCCGATCCGCACGACATCGTGAACGATGCCGCGCGCGGCCTGCACGAGGACCATCTGCTCCGCCTCGCTCAGCTCCGGGCGTTCGCGGCCGAGCGCCTGGCACCACGCCTGGACGTCGGCCTGCAGACCTGCCCTGATCCGCCGACCCGCTTCGGCAGGCAGGTTGACCGCGTCCAGCACGTAGACACCGAGGAGCAGCCGTTCGCGCACTCCGAGATCGACGTACACGCCTACGAGATCGTCAAGGCTCGGCGGCTCGACGCCGCTACCCCAGTGCACGGCCAACCACTCCGTCGCCCTGGTGACCGCCGCGACGAGAAGGTCGGCCTTCGTGGCGAAGTGATAGTAGATGCTCGGCCCGGCGATCCCGACTTCGGCGCCGATGTCATCGAGGCTGACCGCCGCGTAACCCCGCTCGTGGAACAACCGTACGGACGTCCTGAGCAGTTCCTCGCTTCGGGACGGCGCGGTGGGTTCCACCGCGACCGCTCGTTCGGGCGGAGTATCCTGGCGCGCGTGACGGTCGCCACCGGGCGAGGGCAACCGCACACGGCACACCGCCTCCGCGGCGGCGGCGAGCCAGCGCTGCTGTTCGTCCGCGGGGAGCCTGCGCGCATAGACCGCAGGGCTCGAAAGGACGGCGAAGGCCGCGGTGACGAGCAGTTGGACATCTCGAGCGTCGGCGTCCGGGCGCAGCCGCTGCACCGCGGAGCTGAAGCGGTCGATGAACGCCGAGAAGCGCTCCTCGATCGGCGCCCGCTGCGCCGGTTCGAGGTGGCGCAACTCGCGCTGGAGCAGGGTCCACAGCTCACGCCGCTTGACGGCAACGGCGGCCAACGGCGGTAGCAGCTCGTGCAGCGGCGCTGAATCGGCGTCGGCGGAAGCGGCGTCGACGACGTCGAGGGCGCTGCCTATCGCCGCCGCGAGCAGCTCCTGCTTGCTCCGGTAGTGCCGGTAGATGGCCGGTGCGGTGAGTCCGATCGACGTCGCAACCTCCGCCATCGAGACCTGATGGAACCCGAGGCGGTGAAACTGCTGCCCAGCGGACTCCGCCAACTGGCGCCGACGCTCATCAGTGCTCAGGCGCGTGCGTGCCTGCCTGATGCCGGTTCCGGTTCCGGTTCGGGCCATGAGCTTCCCTTCGAGGTCGGTCGTGGTCGGTCGTGCTGTCCACTGCCTCGATCCTACCGAAGGCTTTTTAGTGAATGTAAACTAACCGCGTCAACTCGGTGAGGGGTGTAGGCCCGGCCTGGGGAAGGGGTCCTTTCCGGCTCGGTGGTGAGCATCTCCCATGCGACGCGAAGGCCGCACGCGCCGTATGGGGTGTTGTTCCGGGCGGACCGGATGATCTCGCGGAAGCGCTCGTGTCCTACGGTGCGACCCTCCATCCCGCAGGGCACGCCGGCGGCGGACGACATGATGGCGTCCTGATCTCCGAGGGCGACGCACGGACCGGTGTCCTCGGCCCTGGCCGGTCGGCGAGCCGGCCCCACACCCTACCTATTGAATATTCACTAGGTAGCGTTTGGAATGCTCGTACGGCATAGGGCGGCCCGGCTGCCGGAGAGGTGGCCCAATGAAGGTCGTCGTTGACTTGACCAAGTGCGTCGGGCTCGGCGTCTGCGAGTCCCTCGTGCCCGAGATGTTCGAGGTCAACGCGCGGGGCGAGCTCGTCCTCCTGCGCGAGGACGTCTCCGACGATGAGTGCCGGGCCGTCGAGGAGGCCGTGTCGGGCTGCCCGACGATGGCGCAGCCTGGAATCCGGGGGTTGAGGAACATCGGAACCAGATCGTGCGCTAAGCGTTTGTCCTGGTGATTCCCGGTTTGAACGCCAGTGATCATTGCCGGAACCTTCGGGGCTCTTGTCACTGACCTGGTGGAGGTTCACAGTGCCGGTCGAGTTCTTGTCGGATGAGGTGTTCACCCCCTTGGCCCGCGCCGACCAGCGGGTCAAGGGCATCACCTACCTGCGGGGACTACCGGGGGATGGATCCGGTCACCCGGGCGCTGCCCGGGTAGTGCGGGTTCCCGGGTACTGAGCCCCGGGACCGCTGCCGAGACCACGAGGGGTCCCGCCCGATCAAGACGATCGGACGGGACCCCGTCACCGTCCCTTCGGGCCGTCTCACGAACGCCCCGGGGCGTATGGGGCCCTACTTCCAGAACTTGACCTCGGGGTAGGTTCCGGAGGGGCCGTCCAGGAGTCGCTGGTCACGCTCGCGCAGGTGCCGATCCATGAAGGCGGCCACGTAGGCCCGGGTGGTCTCCAGTTCCCTCGCCGACCGCTTGGTCAGCAGCGGGTAGTCCGTGAAGGAGGCGTGGTCGCCGCCCTCCACCGTGAGCCAGCGCTTCCAGCCCGTCATGCGCGCCCAGTCGCGGCCCCAGGTGAAGTCCTTGCCGCCCGGTTCGTGCACCTCGCCCGCACCCATCAGCATGAACGGCCGTGCCAGGCCCTTGTCGGGGATGGGCACGAAGAAGGCGCCGTCCATGTTGATCCCGGCGCGCACGCGCGGGTCCTGCAGCATCGTCCACGACGTGCTCGCGCCGCCCAGCGAGTGCCCGGCCATGCCGATGCGTGAGCGGTCGATGAGCTTGGCACCCTTCCAGACCGGGCGCCGCCCGAGCAGCCGATCGAGCACGAACGCCACGTCCGCCTGCCGTGCCCTGACCGCCTTGTCGCCGAACTTCCAGGGGTCGGCTTTTTGCTCCTTGCAGGCCACGCAACCGGCCAGCCGGCCGCTGGGCAGGCTCGTACCGTACGATTCGTGAACGTGGTCGATGCCGGCCACCACGTAGCCGCGGCTGGCCAGTTCCTCGGCGAGGCCGGTCAGTGACGAGCGCGGCATCGTGAACCCGGGCGAGAGCGCCACGAGTGGCAGCGTGCCCTTGCGGCCGGCCGGACGTGCCCCGGTGACGGCGTGGGTCTTGGCGCCGCTGACCACTTCACTCGGGACGCCGGTGAGCTTCTGACCTTCCAGCAGGGCCGCGGCCTCCTCATCGGTCATATATCGCGCGGGCCGGCCGGCGCCCTTCTCGGCGGGGTACCACAGCGAGACCATGAGCTCTCTGGCCTTCTGCGTGGGCACCCAGGGGTCGGGACGGCCGCGGTCGACCAGGTGCAGGCTGACCGTCCCCACCGGCTGGGATCCGGTCGGCGCCGGCAGCGCCAGGCGCTCGTCCGCGACGGGCTCGGTCCGCGCCACGTTGGCGGCCTGGGCCGGCGTGGATGCGAGGAGAGCGAGGAGCCCCAAGGCGGCAGCGCCCGCAACGCGGACGCGCATGATCTTGATTTCCATGCCGCCCATGCTCTCGATCCCGCCACGGCCTCCACTTCGGTCAAACGTTCAGCCTTGCGTGCGACTACGGAGGTAGTCCGGTCCGCTTGGGGGCGCACCGCCGCGATCACAAAGTGTCGCGCTGCGCGTGTCATACGGGATACATGCCGCCGCGCAGGAGGTGCGACTGGTGCAGGACGCACAGTCGAAGGGCGATCTTGCCCCGTTGTGGTCCTCGTTCGGTGAGTCGTGGGCCTCGGCCGCCTGTGCGAGGGGGAGCACCGCTCGCAACGGGACGCGGAAGCGTCGCTCTTCGCTCAATGCGGCCGCGGTCGCCAGGCCGTGGCGTCCGTCCGGCTGACCGCCGAGTTCGCCGAGCGACAGGCGGACGCCGAGCCGCGGGCCGCCGAAGTCGGCAATCGTGAGGGCGGACGCCGCTGTGCCGGTGATCGTGATGGGTTCGGGCAGCGAGCCCGCTGCTCGGGTCGCCGTCTCGACGCTCGTGCCCGCCGCCCCGGGCTTCCTCCCATGGCAGCGACGGTGGCTTGACCGCCCAGAACGCCAGGACGGCGAAGGGGCAATTCAGTGCAGGGAGTGCCACTCTGGCTAAGCCTGCCTGTTCCTCCTTCACCCTGGACAAGGGGTTGTGGATCAGGGGGTTCTGGTGAGGGGGAGGCCAGAGAGGAGGTGCTCACGGAGGGTGGATCCACGGATGCCGATCTCAGGGAAGTCGTCGGGGCTGACGGCGCCCTTGATCAGTAGTTCGGGGACCAGGAGGCTGGTCAGCGGGGCATCGGGCGTCGGGTCGACCAGGCCGCCGATGGGAGCCGTGGGCAGGTCGAGGTAGGCGGGGGCGAGGGTTCTGCCGTGGAGCGTGCCGGCGACCAGGTCGGGGCAGAACTCCCTCCAGAAAATCGCCACCGTGGTGCGCAGATCGCCGTGGATCATCACCAGTTTGTCGGTCATGTCGCCGACGAAGGTCTCCGCCGTCACGTGGCCGAGCACGATCAGCTTCGTGTCACCCGCCAGGTAGATGTTCCTCGCCCGCAGGTCTCCCAGGACGACCAGCGCGGCGGCGCCGTCGTCCACGTTGACGATGTTGCCCTCTACGGTCAGATCGCCGTCCACGACGTATCCGGTGGCCGCGTTGGGCGTGTCCGTCCGCCACGGAGTCCGCTCGTGCTCGTTGAGGGGGAGTTCCCCGGTCACCGAGGCCGGACCGGGCACCAGGATGTACTCCTCCTCGTACAGGTTCTCGTACGTCCCCTCCGGCAGCCTCCGCCGCTCGAACAGGTCCACCGCGTCGTCCCACGCAAGGTAACTGCTTCGCATGCGCGCGACCGTAACACTCACCCCCGACAAACCTCCGGGAGGCTTCGATGCCCAGCAGGGGGAGCGTCCGGGCTCACTGTGCCTCACAGGTGTTGGCTGCGTGCCAGAACTTCGTCGATGGCTTTCCAGGTTCTGTCCGGTCAGCGTCCCGGCGCGGTGTCTTTCTGCCGCATTCCGGCCGCACCCGAGCAGGAGAAGATGATCAAATTCAACTCTCTGCTGGCCAACTGCGTGATCTTCCACACCGCGCTGGACATGACCGACGTGCTGCGCCAGCTGCCGGCCGAGGGCTGGCAACCCGAGAAGGGCAAGGACATCACCGCCGCCGACATCGCGCAACTGTCGCCCTACCTGACCGCGCACATCGGCCGGTTCGGCCTGTATGCCACCGACGTACTGCGTCTACGCCCCGACGACTTCGACTCCGACCTACCCCAGATCGACTTCGGGGGAGGCGCAGTGCGCGGCGTCACCGGCCAGGGCCACGCGGCCTTTGGATCAGGTGTCGGTGCGCACCTGGAGGATCTCCTGGGAGTAGAAGAACGGGCTCGTCTTCATGCCCTCGACGAAGCGCTCGGTCTGCCATCCGGCGTCGCGGAACCTGTCGGCCCAGAACTCCTGCTGGCGCTCGACGGGCTCCCGGTGGATCGCCGAGGCTTCCTCGGAGTCCTCCCGCATCACGAAGTACACCTGCGTCTCGGTCGGGTTGTGGCTGCGACGCATGATCTGGCGACCGCCCGGGACCATGTAGGTGTCGCGGATGTTGCTGTCGGACGCGATGCGCGGGACGAACCAGTAGGCCATGTGGATGCCGACCCGCCAGTACGGGTCGAAGCCTTCCGGGAGGATCGCCCGCCGGATGTGCGACCCCTGTCCGTCCGCGCCGACCAGGAGGTCGAATTCGCCGGACGACCCGTCGGAGAAGTGCGCGACGACCTTGCGCACGTCCTGCTCGAAGCCGTCCACGCTCAGGCCGAAGACGTATTCCAAAATCTATACGCGGCGTTCAACGGGGCGCCGTCTCGTGCGGAGCTGGAGTGGTACTTCTTCCTGGATGACTCGGATCTGGAGAAGGTGCAGGCCAAGGGGCGTGCGCACAACCTGCTCAACACGCGGTATATGGGCGCCGCGGTGAACCAGCTGCGCGCTGACGGCTTCGATGTCCGCGACGAGGACGTCGCCCGCCTCTCACCGTTTATTCGTTCCAGCTCCCCGGGCTGCCGGGCGGCCTGCGCCCGCTGCGCGGCAAGGACGCCACCGACGACGAGTGATGCGGCAATGCCGTACGGCATCATCGGCTCGTCGTGGTCGTGACCATCTTGATCAGGGAGTACCTGCTGGTCAGCGACCCAGAAGGGGTTCCGGGAGTTGTCTCGCCCGCCGGGGCCGTGACGGCTTCGCGGACCCGCCCGTCCCGTGGGCGGCCCGGCACGCCCTCTGCCGGCGCGGAGGTCGGCAGTACACGGAGTCGCGGCGGTGCCCGTGGGCGGGCGGCGGTGGGGTGTGGGGGCCGGCGGTCAGGCGGTGTGTCATCAGGGTGACGGCGGCGATGGAAGGCGCGAGAGGGTCATAGCCGTGTGGCCGTGCGGATCAGCCCGGCGAGGGCGAGGGAGCGGCTGTGCGCGGGCCAGGCGATGTGGGTGACGACGGGGGGTGCGTCGGTCAGGGGGACGGCGGTGTGCTCGGCCCATAGCCAGGCGCGGGCGGAGTCGGGGAAGACGGCCACGGTGCGTCCGAGGGCGATCAGCTGGGCCAGCTGCGTCTGGTCGTGGATCTCGGGGCCCGGTCCGGGTGGGTAGGTGCCGTGGCGGGACCAGCGGGCGAGCGGAAGATCGGGGATGTCGCTGACGTCGGCCAGGGACAACGTCTTGTGCGCGGCGAGGGGGTGCCCGGCGGGCAGGATAGCGATCTGCCCCTCGGTCATCAGTTCCTCGCTGTCGAACCCGGCGAGGGAGTTGAACGGCGCGTGCATGAGCGCCACATCAGCGCGGCCATCGCGCAGCATCTCTTCCTGCTCGCACGTGCCGCTCGGCAGCACCTCGATCTCGGCGGCGTCGGGCTCGGCCGCGTAGGCGTCGAGGAGCTTCTGCAGCAACTCGTGAGATGCGGCGGCCTTCACTGCCAGCACCAGGCGGTTGCGGGGGCCGCCCGGACTGTCGGCGCCACCGGCGCGACGGGTACGGCGAGCGGCGGCGGTGGTCGCGTCGAGGGCTGCGCGGCCCTCGTGCAGCAGTACCTCTCCGGCGCCGGTCAGGGAGACGCCGCGGCGGTTACGTTTCAGCAGGGAGACGCCGAGGCGCCGCTCGAGCTGCTGGATCGCCCGGGAGAGCGGTGGCTGGGCCATGCCGAGGCGCTCGGCGGCGCGGCCGAAGTGCAGTTCCTCGGCGACGGCCATGAAGTACCTCAGCTCGCGGGTCTCCAGGGTGTCCATGGCTTCACCATACCTCTGTGATACCTGCCGGGTATGACAGGGCACCGCATCGGTGTTGGATGCACCACTCGTCCGCGAGCGAACATCGACGGCATGAGCGAAACGAAGATCGCGCTGGTGACCGGCGCGAACAAGGGAATCGGGTACGAAATTGCGACAGGGCTGGGCGCCCTCGGGTACCGCGTGGGCGTGGGAGCCCGCGACGAGGTCCGCCTTGAGGTCGCCGTTGAGAAGCTGCGCGCCGCCGGGGTGGACGCGTTCGGGGTGCCGCTGGACGTGACCGGCGACCAGAGTGTCACCGACGCCGCGGAATTGGTCGAACGGCAGGCCGGGCGCCTGGACGTCTTGGTCAACAACGCCGGTATCTCAGGAGAGACGGGGCCGGGGTGGATCCAGGACCCGACCACGCTCGACCTCGACGTGGTCCGTACGGTCGTGGAGACCAACGTCATCGGTGTCATCCGGGTGACCAACGCGATGCTACCCCTGCTGCGGCGCTCGACGTCGCCACGCATCGTCAACGTCTCCAGTGCCGTCGCCTCCCTGACCCGGCAGGCGGACCCGGACATCGAGATCGGCCCCATCATGGCGGCCTACTCGCCGTCGAAGTCGTTCCTCAACGCCGTCACCGTGCAGTACGCCCGGCAGTTCGCCGGTACGAACATCCTGATCAACGCCGCCTGCCCGGGCCTGGTCGCGACCGACTTCACCGGCTTCCATGGACCCCGCACTCCCGAGCAGGGCGCAGCCACACCGATCCGGCTCGCCACGCTGCCCGACGGCGGCCCGACCGGTTCGTTCTTCGAGGACGACGGCGTCATCCCCTGGTAACCCCGAACCTGTCGTGATCATGCCGTAAGCCCTGGCGTGCTCGACGCGACCGTGGATACCGAGGCCGGTGGCGTGGGGTACTACCATTCCCAGTCCGACAGGCCGTCCGCCGCACGCTGACCACCCGGTCGTGTGGTCGGCGTCGGCTGTCGCCGGGCGCGAGCAGGCTCGTGACCTCGGCGATCGCCTCCGCTGAGGGATGGAAGTACTTCCGTACGTTCTCGGGCTCCTTGTGCCGGGACTTCGCCATCAGCATCAGCAGGCTCGCCCCCGCCTCGCCGAGGTGCGTGAGCCCGGAATGCCGCCACTCGTGCAGATCCCAGCCCGTGCCGCTCTCGCCGCCGAGGGCGGTGTGCTCGTCCAGCAGCATGCGGGCCTGCCCGTACGACAGCCGGACCAGCCCGGTGTCCGGGCACACGTCGCGCGGGCTGACGACCTTGCCTGGGCCCGGCCTGCGGTGGGTGACGAACACCGGCCCCCGCGTACGGCCCTTGAGCAGGCGGGGCAGCAGCCGGGCGGTGCCCGCGCCCCAGTACACCGTCTCCAGCACGAAGTCCTCGCGCACCGCGCCGCGGCGTCGGATGCGCGGCCGGGCACCCTTCGCCTTCGCCGGGGCCCGGCGCCCTGCCAGGTCCAGGTCCTCGATGTTCACGCCCAAGACCTCGATCGTTATCTGGGGTTGTCAAGCGAACCTGCTGGTCAGTCGCATGAAGGTCGTTAAGGCACGTCAGGCAAGCAGATCCCAGCATGCCGAGCATGGTGGGGTCCGGCGCGAAGGTATTCGAGCGCGTGGAGAGGTGATCGATCAGCGATGGGCCGTTGCGATGAGGCGTCGCAGTGCGGCGTGGGCGGGTGGGCCCCACGTGGCCTTGCCGCCTGGTCGGCCGTGGACGCCGGCGTCGCCGACGTGAAGGCCGACGAGGGCGCGGATCACGGCCCATCCGCGGGCGCGGCGCAGGGTCGCGGCCTCCGGGGCCGGCTGGTAGGCGGCATGGAAGCGGTCGGCGGTGCCGTCCGGCAGCAGAATCCAAGCGGCGGCGAGGTCGACGGCCGGATCGCCGGCGAACAGGTCGCCGAAGTCGATCACGCCGCAGATGGTGCCGTCCGCGGTGAGGACGTTGGCCGGATGCAGGTCGCCGTGAAGCCAGAGCGCCGGGCCGGCCCAGTCGGGCGCGGCGGCGGCGTCTTCCCAGAGCGCGCGGACGGCGTCCGGGTCGGGGATCAGCCCCAGCTCGGTGGCCGAGGCGAGCTGCTTGGCGACCCACTCGGAGGAGCCGGCCAGCGGCCCTCCGCGGCCCCGGCCGGCGGTGTCCACCTCTTCGGGGGCGGGTTGGTGAAGAGCGGTCAGGAAGGCGGCCAGGGTGGTGGCCGCCTCAGCGCCGCGTGTGACGGGGGCGCGGTCGGCGGGCTCGCCCGGCACCCAGGTGGTGACGATCCAGGGGCGCGGAAACCGTGCGGAGGGCTCGCCGAGGCGTTGCGGGACGGGGACCGGCAGAGGAAGGCTCGGGGCCAGGGCGGGCAGCCAGGTGTGCTCCTTGCGCAGCAGCGCGTCCGCGGACTCCGTCGCCCAGGGCAACCGGACGGCGAGGTCGTCGCCGAGCCGCCAAATCTGGTTGTCCCAGCCACGCGCGCCGAGACTCACCGGGTAATCGGCCAGGTCGGGATGCTGGTCACGCAGCAGATCCCGCACCAACTCCGCGGTGACCTCGATCTCGGTATGCGTCATGCGGAGCAACACTAGCCGGACGGGCGGCCCGCGTTGAGGAGTTGATCCCGCATTGGGCGGGGATCGTGGTCGAGGCCGTGGAACACCTGGCGGGGACGGTGACGTTGCGGGCCCGATGCCGGGCAGATACGGGAGTGTGTCCGCACTGCGGCGTTGTCTCGGGCAGGGTGCATGACCGCTACGTTCGGCGACTGGCTGACGCTGCGGTCGGCGGTGTGAAGACGGTGCCGGCGGTGACGGCACGGCGTTTCAAGTGCGTGAACGCCGCGTGTGCGGCGGCGACGTTCGTCGAGCAGGTGGACGGGTTGACCCGTCCGCACGCCCGCTACACGCCGCTGCTGCGGAGGATGCCGACCTCGGTCGCGGTAGGGATGGCGGCTCGGGCAGGCGCTCGCCTGGCGGCTCGGCTCGGGATGCCGGTCGCCAAGGACACCCTGTTGCGGCTGGTGCGGTCGGTCCCTGAACCGCCGGTCGGCGCGGTGCGGGTAGTGGCAGTGGACGACTTCGCCCTGCGCCGCCGGAAACACCGACGGCGGACAGGAAATCGCGTCTGCTGTACTCCACACGTACCTCCAAGATTTTGCTGGAGGCGAGTCTGGAGGCGTTTTGTTGCCGTTCGTCCGGCACTGCGTTGTTTGTAGGTTTCAAGAGAATCATCGGGTTTGTAGTGAAATATGAGCTTCCAGGGTCTTCGGTGGCCCGTGGGCGCTAGTCGCCGGTCGTGGGCAGCGCCGAGAGGTCGCCGTTCGAGCTGCCGACGTACACGAGGCCGCCGGCCACCACGGGTGTGGTCTCGACGTCGCCGCCGACCCGGAAACTCCATCGCGCCGCGATCCGCTCTTCACCGCCGCGTTCGCCGAGGTGTTCAAGGCCGGAGGGCTGCGGATCATCACCACCCCGCCGCAGACGCCAAGGATGAAGGCCATCTGCGAACGCGTGATCGGAACCCTCTGCCGCGAACTGCTGGACCGGATCTTGATCCTTGGCGAACGCCACCTGCCCCTGGTGCTTCGCGAGTACCTGATCCACTACAACGGGCACAGGCCCTGCCAATCTCGCCACCAGCGACCCCCGGACTCCGAAACGCAGCCCGTCCGGGATGGGGCCGAACTGCGATCCGTCCCCCGAAAACCCGTCGTCACGGGCATGATCAGCGAATACCGCCACGCCGGGTAACCCCGGTTCAGACTACGAAACTCAATATTCGAGCGGTACACGGTCTGGGCCGGTAGTAGAACGGGGCCGAACACGCTGAGGTTGATCGTTTTGAGTGTGCCGTCGGGATAACGGAGGCGCAGTTCGTACAGCATGCTGTTGCCCGGCACACTGGCCAGGAAATTCGAGCGCTTGACGAGGCCGTGGACCTTGTAGATTGCCTCCGTTACTCATCGTAAAGAGATCTCTCGTGGCCTTCATGCCTTGTCATGGCGGTGCGCGCAGCCGCCGAGGCTTATGATCGCTCTTGCACGGCTCTCGTCACCTCACCCCTTCCTCCGGAGTTCGAGCACATGGCTGATCCTCTGATCCCCTGGCGCGGCGACCTAGCCGCGAAGATCCAGCCGCAGATTCCGCACGCGGCGCGGATCTGGAATTACTGGATGGGCGGCAAGGACAACTTCGAGGCGGACAGGACGGCTGGCGACGCAGTCGCCGCGGTCTACCCCGAGATCGTGACGATGGCGGCGCAGTCGCGGAAGTTCCTCATCCGGGTGGTGCATCACCTGGCCGCGGAGGCCGGAATCGACCAGTTCCTCGACATCGGCACCGGCCTGCCGACGATGCAGAACACCCACGAGGTGGCTCAGCAGGTCATGCCGCATGCGCGGATCGTCTACGTCGACAACGACCCCATGGTGCTGGTGCACGCCAGGGCGCTGCTGCGCAACACCACTCCGCAGGGTGTGACCGCCTATGTCGACGGTGACTATCACGAGCCCGAGTTGATCGTGGAGGACGCCCGCAACGTCCTGGACTTCACCCGGCCGATCGCCGTGATGTTCATGGGCGTCCTCGGTTATGTGGAGGACTTCGCGGTGATGCGCTCCATCGTCTCGCGCGTCATGGATGCCGTGCCCTCCGGCAGCTACCTGGTGCTCTGGGACGGGACCGACACGGGCGTGACGGTCAACGAGGGCAGTGAGAAGCTTGCGGAGAGCGGAGCCGTGCCGTACTACCTGCGTCGGCTCGACCAGCTGGCCGAGTGCTTCGCGGATATGGAACTGGTCGAGCCGGGGCTGGTACCCATCACACGCTGGCGGCCCGACACCGACGACGCGCCCTGGATCGACGCGCACGGGGCTGTGGCGCGCAAGCCGTAGCCCGCTGTTCTGGGCCCCTCACTCAGGTCGGCGTCACCAGCCGTAAAGACATCCCAGGAGCTTGCGCCCCGAGGTGTCCATCAGCTCGACGTCGTGATGCTGCTCGGCCCAGTCATCTCCCACGAACAGGCGCACCGCTTCCTCCCCGTTTTCGACACCGGTCGATACTCAACGGCCTGCGGGAGAACCATCGGCGAACTAATCAAGCAGTGCTCACACCTCTGCGGGTGGGCACGACATCCCAGCGGCGATCGACTCTCCCGGCCGACCAGCGGGGGCACGATCTTTGCGCAGGACTCAAGGTCCAGTAGCTATGAGTGCTCACCCGCTGGCGGCTGTCAGGCCCGAGTCTGCCGGAGTGACGGACTCGTTAAGAGTGATTGGTAACTCCCTGTGATGATGGTGACGGTATGTGATTCGCAGAAACGGCCAGATGTGAGAGTTCTGCGAAAGTCCCCGGAGCGATCACGTTTCCGCGGGTCGCCGTTCGCAAAAGCCCTCTCGAAACCCGCATATTGTGCGAGGCACTTCTGAGAGAGCGTTTGATCCTGTGAGTTCTGTCTGATCTGGGTATTCAGGTTCCGCGCCAGTCTGGGGTGGTTTCGCCGGTGAGGCGGCGAGTCATGGTGTCGATCATGGCGAGGTGGATCATGGCCTCGGAAGTGGTGGGCAGTGCCTCGTAGTCGCGGGCCAGGCG
>NZ_JBEXGU010000209.1:0-14018 GCF_040607515.1 Streptosporangium sp. NPDC005286
CGCGACGAGGTTCCGGTATTTCGAGTGCACGGACGTGCCGGTGCACCAGTGCGGCTGGAGGTCGCTGCCGATGAAGAACACCTTGCCCGAGGTCGCGGGCATCCCCCATGTCGGCATGGTCGGCTCCTCCAGTGGCGGGATGGAAACCGGGGGGCCGTCCGGGACGATGTCCGTGGACAGACGTTCCCCGGCGACCGCGGTCTGCACGGCGTACGGCGTGGCGTTCTTCAGGTTGGCGGCCCCGTCGGCGAGCCAGAACCTCGCGACCTGCTGAGCCGTCGTCACCGTGGGAGCCAACGGGACCACCAGCACACTCGCGGCCTGTGCCGGCCCGGTGACGACAGTGGAACCCAACACGCTCAAGCCGATCCCCAACGCGATCAGTGCACGCCTCAAGGGCGATCTCCCGTCCAGTCATGGGGCGCCTTCGCGCCCCGTCAGCGTGGAGAGCCGGCCGATCGACACGGCCGGCGAACAGCAAGATCGTAACCTCGATCGGAGCTCTGGTCCAGAAGTTTTGAATCACACGTTCGATTTATCGGGTATTTGTTCGATCGACAGTTCGAGGGCCGGGGCATCGGCGCCCGGGTAGGCGTTCCACCTGCGGCAGGAGCGGACCCGCCCGCTCTACGCCGGCCCCTTCAGCGGGAACATCGGCTCGGTGCGAGTGCTGGAGAAGTACGGCTTCCTGCACGTCGAGACGGTCCAGTACGGCGAGCACGAGCGCACTGGACGAGCATTCCTTCTCCACCTGATCTGAGAACCCGGGACACACCGGCGGCTGCAGCCACACGCCACCAGATCAACCGCATGAGCCGGGACCCGAACCTGCTGACGGCATCCAGCGCTCTTTCAGGACCTACCCGCGCCGGTGGACCGTCCGGTTGCTTCGGGTCGGCCTTGAATTCTCGCGACCAATCGCCAGACGCTGGTCGAAGGATTCAGCATCGGATTCTTCCCATCAGGGCTGATCTGCTGTGCTCTGGCATACGCGGAATCAACCTTGTCTGCGAAGTCAGAAAATCTAGTGTTGCCCTCGCTCCAGAAAGGGCTGATCTTCTTCAGCATTTTCTTGGCGTCGTCGGCTGACTGAAACGGCTTGGTGTATTTGGCATGATGAAGGATCGGCCAGAATTCAAAGGATGGCGTAGAGAGTCCGAGTTCGACCGAACTTCCCTGTGCTGCACGCAGCATCGAAGCTGTGAGCGTTTTGTCCAGCTCTGTGTCCAGGACACACCAGACGGCATCGTATTCGGCCGACACCCGGCTGACCGCTTCGCGTACCGCGGAGATGTGATCCCCTTTGGGGATGTCCACATCGAGCTGAGGACCGCGACGCGACCGCATACCAGTGAAGTAGCCTTTCTCGGTGGGCCCTTCACACAAGATCAGGAAACTGGAGCGCTCTTCCCTCGGGTTGCGTCTGTTCCGCCCCATTCGGGTTTCAGTGCTGATCTTCACCGGTTTGGCCGTCCGGGGGGACATCGCCTACCTCTCCGCGCCTTGAAAGCGCAGCAGCGAAAAGCTCGTCATTGACAATCGGGACAGCACCGTAGCGGCCGGTCAGGTATCTCCGCTCCCGGTTCTCGTCCTTACGTGGTTTGAAATCAGACAGCGGGAACAGCTCCGTCGCGCCACATTCGTCTTTCTCGGTGAACCAGACATGGTCTCGATGGAGCACTTCCTCGCCCTGGATCCGGCCGAGCAGTGTGGCATCGTGGCTGGTGAAGATGAGCTGGGCTCCCAGCGGGTTGGTCTCCGGTTCCCGGAACAGCTTGACCAGCTGGGCCGACAGATATGGATGCAGGCTTGAGTCGAGTTCGTCCACGATGAGCAGGCTCCCTCGGTCGAGCGACCTGAAGACCGGTATTCCTATTTCATAGAGAGCCTGCGTCCCAAGAGATTGGTCTCTCAATCCCAGAGCGAAGGTGCCTCCTTCTCCCCGATGCTGGAAGAATATGTCCTTGCGTCGCTGCGATGGGTATCTCTCGGCCCCTCCCGGGCGAGCGGAGCGCTCGGCGAACTCCTCAGCCGTCTCTTCGATTATCTCGGCCGACTCGATTCCGGTGTCCGCGGCCCGCAGCAGTGACGTCAGCCGATCAAGATGGCCGGAGCGGTCGAGAAAATCCGCGCTGAAAGCCGAACTGCGAAGATGGCGCATCATCGCAGCTTTACGATCCAGGACACTCGTGAACCAGTCGTAAACCGCCCTGACCAGATCCTGCTTAGACCTCGCCGCGACCGACATGAAGAGCACGTTAGACTCCGTGATCTCCTGCACTCGTCGCATGGACTCCGGAGAGTGATCTCCGTATGAGTAATCTTCGAACTGCCGATGGAAAATCACGCGCTTCCGCTTCTGTGGATAGCTGTACATCCACTCCTCGGTCACCTGCGCGTCGTCTACCGAAAAACCGTAAGTGTGTCTGACCCCTTCGAGGAAGAGATCCACCACATATGTGGACGGTTCTTCACGGCTGGCCGGATCCAGCGCGAAGGGGTATCGCCGGATGCCGGTGCCTGGCTCGCTCTCCTTGAGAGAGCCTCGTACCAGGTTTCGCATGTAGACCAGCGCGTCGATGACGTTGGACTTACCAGAGGCATTGGGGCCGAAGATTCCGATCACCGGGACGGCCTCCCGGTCGACATCAACCGGACCGTCGGCACGGTAGCTGGGTGTCAGTGACAACTGTTGCTCGTCACGGAGCGATCGATGGTTGGCCATGCGGAAATTCAGCAACATCGGCGCACTGACCTCCTTTCCACACGGGTTCTACCCTCAGCTGCGTGGAAGAACCACACAAACGAGCGTGAGCAACTGTACGGGACCAACCACCGGCCGGATGGGGAGATCACCAAAACCCGCTCTGATTCGGACAACAGGAAGACGTCACATCACCCACAAAGGCGATCACCGCCCGGAGGCCGCCTATCGCTGTGGGGCGGAGGCATGATCGCGTGTCACGTCGAGTTTTTAGGCCCGGTACGTCGCTTTTGGGCTGTTGCTGAATCTGAAAGCTCAACGTGACACGTAATCATGCCTCTGACCTGCAGTGACAGGCATCCTCTGGGTAACGCCCACCTTTGATCACCAGTACCTGCCGGTTCAGGGGCACCGCGCGGAGCACGTCGAGGATGAAGGCCAGGGGCGTCGTACTCCTGGAATTGACCAGAAACCCAGACGGCGCCGAGCCGTTGTGGTGAAATGCGCCGAATGGAGCGAGTGCGACAGCTGGTGGGCGAGATGCTGATCTACTGTTTCGTCGTCATCCTGCTCACCGGCGGCTTCCTGGCCTTTTTCTACACACCGAGCAACCAGATGGTCCCCTACAACGGCTTCTACGAGCCGCTGCGGGGTGTCCCCGTGAGCGCGGCCTACGACTCGATCCTGAAGATCAGCTCCGAGGTGCGTGGCGGCCTGCTCATCCGGCACCTGCACCACAGCTCCTCGGTCCTGCTCGTCCTGGGAACCGTCGTCTGGATCCTGCTCGGCCGATCCCGTTACGCCCTCGCGGCCCCGGGTCTGGTCCTGCTCAGCGGTCTGGCCGGCTACGGCTCCGCCGACGACCTGCTCACCGGAACCGTCCTGGAAAAGCTGCCCACTCCCTGGTGGTACGGCTTGCATCTCCTGACGGCGCTGGCCGTGGTCACCGTACTGGTGCTCTCCTCTCGCCGCGAGGCCGGCCGAAGCCCGAGAACGCTCCGCTTCGTGGCATTGAGCCTCGGCCTCACCATTCTGGTGATCTTCTTCCGCTGACCGGCTACCGGCTCGCGATGAGGATGAGCTTCCATCCGCCGTTCCGAGGCTACTGATGATCAGAGGTTGGCATTACTCATAACACATCTGTCCTCCCAGGTCAGAAGCATGACCACAGGTAACGTCGAGCTTTCAGGTTCAGTGCGGCACTTGCGTTCGGTTAGATTTCTCCGTCGCGGACGCCCGTGAGGAAGTTGTGCCAGGCCGTCGGGGAGAAGGTCAGCATTGGGCCGGCTGGGTCCTTGCTGTCGCGTACGGCGATGAGGCCGGGCAGGTTCATGGCTACTTCCACGCAGTTGTCGCTGCTTCCACCGCTGTAGCTGCTCTTACGCCATGCGGCGCCAGTCAGGTCAGAGGGGGACATGGTCACTCCTTACCGCAGCAATGAACGCCGCAGACTCCTCGGGGGACAAGCACACACCAGCAAGACGCTCGAACGTCAGCTTAAGGTTCTCCACCTGATCCGTCGCCTCTACATAGACGTCTCCGCCTGGGCAGCCGGTGTAGCCCACCTCTGGATCTTCGGCATCGAATGCCAGCAGAGAGAAAGCGCCCTCCAGGCCACAGTGCGCACCGACCCGAAGCGGAAGAACCTGAACGGTGATGTTGGGCCAGTCCATGACCTGAAGAATGTCTCCGAGTTGGCGGGCCATGATGCCGGGCGCGCCGACAGGGCGGCGCAGAGCGCATTCGTCCATGAGTACATGCAGCGCGGGCGCCTGTGAGCTGAGAAGGCTGATTTTGCGTGCCATCCGAGCTGTCACATATCGCTCCAGCTCTGTGGCGACCAGTCCCGGACGAGACGTGCGGATAAGTTCACGGGCGTAGTCCTCGTTCTGCAAAAGACCTGGTATCAGCAGCGGTTCCCAGCTGCGGATGGTTGTTGCCTCGGACTCCAGGCCAACGTAGGCGCCGGCGAACACATCGCTGTAGGCGGTCCACCAACCACGTTGACCGGCATCCTGGCCGAGTTGGATCAGCCCGGCCTTCGTCGGTGGGTCCACAGCGTATAGATCGCAGAGGTCAGCGACGTCCGTGCCGCTGGGCATGGTCCGAGCGTTCTCGATGCGGCTTAGCTTGGCCGTGGACCAATGGAGCGGCGTGGCCACCTCTTCCAGAGTGAGGTTTGCCTTCTCGCGGAGTCTTCGCAGCTCACGGCCAAGGCGGCGGTGTCGAACGGTGGGGCTCGCAGAAGCCATGCCGACAAGCATGCCTGATCACGGTCGCCGTGCGCCGAGCAAATTTATACAAGGCACTTGTGATCATGCAAGTTGCACGCCACACTGCAAGAAGTTGCTTGGCTACGAAGAGTAATGGCGAGGTGGAAGCGTCCGTGTGGCGTCGCCGTCATCGTTGGTTGCCTGCAGTCCGGCTCGTTAACTCAGGGTGAGGGTGCCATGACACTTGTGGATCGATCCGTGTGGCGGTTCCACCTGTCCAGGAAAGTCATGACGGACTCAGTCCTTCTCGTCAGCGGGTGTCTTCGCCGGGCTGACGAACGATCCGATCTGCGGGACGGTGTAGACCACCCCCTGTTCCCGCAGGTAGGCGACCACCTTCCTGGCCGTGCCCCGGGCGATACCGAACTCCTGCACCATCTGCACCTCAGAGGGGATCAGGTGGCGCGGCAGGTACTGGCCGCGTTCGATTCTCTCGGTGAGGGTCTCGGCGACCTGGATCCATATCGGCCGATCACGCTCGAACTCGATCATGCGAAGAAGATAGACGGCCATGCTCATAGGCACTCATGTGAGTACGAGCATGAACGAGCACACGCAGAGAAGAGCTGCAGAGGCTCGAAATCCGCCTCACGGCTCATAAAGCGGACCCGTCCGGTGCTGGAACACCGTGACGGGCCCTTGATCAGGAAGTAGGTCCTGACCCGTGAGCAACCCTAGTGCTCCAGTTCTCGACAGACAGGCGGTCAGCGACTGCGGCTGTTTCGCCGAGGTGCCGCCGATGCCGATGGGGTGTGCCACCTGTGGGCATGCCCCCTACGCGCACGGTTGTCGTGATCGGCCCGCCGATCATGAGTACGTCCAGCCCTCCGGTGACCTGCTGGACATCCGGCTGCGGGTCCGTCGTACCGGAGACCGTTCCCTGCCGTGCTTCGAGCCCGTCCCCGCGGTCCCGGCCGGGACGATCCCCGCTCAGCGGCCTGCCGAGGTGGTCGCGTCGGTATCCGTTCAGCGGCGTGCCGGGTCGGCCTCGACTAAGAGGATTCCGCCGGTACCCGCTCAGCGTCGTCCCGAGCGGAGCCCGGCCGTCGAGCCGTCCGTACCGGCGCCGCCGTCTCGGCGGGTGCCATGTCGTCCGCGTCCGGCGTCCGCTCTCACCAGGCCGTCCCGGCTCGGATGTGGACGCCACCTCGTGCCCCGCTCCGGGCGAAGAACCACCTGCGCACCGAACCGCTCGGCGGTCACCCCGTCTTCGTACCGGCCGGCCGGCCGGTACGGCGAACCCCTCCAGATCCTTCCCCGCTTCATGAAGCAGGCCCGCCCCACGCTGACAACGACCGGACGGGCCCTTGATCGGATCGAGGTCCAATCAGTGAGAGATGGTAGTTCCACCCACCCAGAGCCCACCAGCCCCGAGACGACGATTCCCGGCTGGCGGTTGATCCTCAGCGACGCCGGACGGCTGTGGGCCAGCCGGGAGCGGCCCTTCTCCAAGGTGGCCACCCACGCCGGGGCCGAGCGGACCGTCGACGGCGACAGCCTGGAGGCGCTGCGGGCCGAGACCGACCGGCAGGAGACCTTCGCCCGCGAGGCGGAGGAGCAGGCGGCCCGCGAACAGGAGACACCGGAGGCTCCTGCCTCGGAGGAGCGGGAACAGGAGACGCGAGAGCGGGAAACTCCGGAGCGGGAGCAGGCGGTACGAGAACGGGAGACACGGAAGGCTCCTGCCTCGGGGGCGCGGGAGACGCGAGAGCGGGAACAGGCCGGGCAGGCAGGGCAGGTGGTCTCGTGATTCGCCGCTGTCTGTCCGCCGCCCGGGGGCGTCACCGCGACGGCCAGGCCGTCGCCCCGGTCCCGCAGTACACCTGGGACCACGAGGCCCGCGCCGAGGCCGCGATGCTGGAGATCACCTGGCCAGGCTGGTCCGTGCTGTACGGCACCGGCAGCCGTCTGTTCCACGCCATCGCCACCTGGCCCACCCCGGAACCGCTCATCATCTGTGACCGGACCATCGAGGGCCTGAAAACCCAGATGCGCGAAGCCGAGACGACCGCGCTCCTGCACCGCTGGGCGCTCACCTCCGGCTCGGCCACTATCGGCCACTTCTGATGAGCGGGCACGGCGGCCCCATCCCTTCCCCGGTCCGGGGCCGCCGTGCCGTCCAAGACGTACCGCGCGAGGGTGAGACGCGGTGCGTGACGCGGGCCGCCCGCCCGGCCCGTCCGCTGCGACCACGGTGCCCGTGATGAAACCGGAGCGCGGCCGGGCGAGGAAACAGAGCACCTCGGCGATCTCCTCGGGCTGGGCCACCAGGCCGAGCGGCTGAGCATGGACGGGGTCATGTCCGCATGACCGACGCGAGGAGCGCCAGCTTGTCGGCACTATCGGTGCCGGGGTCCGGGTGGAGGACGACGAGCGTCTGGCCTGTCGCGCCGCTGACGCCCAGTCTCTCCCGGTTCAGCCACAGGCCACCGACCTGGGGGTGGTCGATGTGCTTGGGTGTGCCTTCGCACGTGTTCACGTCGTGGCGGGCCCAGAGCCTGCTGAAGCGAGGGCTGGCGAGGGAGAGCTCGCCGACGAGTTCGATGAATCGGGGGTCGTCCGTGTCGGTGCCGACGGACTCGCGGAAGCCGGCGACCATGCCCTGCGCGGCGTCCTCCCAGTCCGGGTAGAGGGCCTGCTCGGCGGGGTCGAGGAACACGTCCCGCAGGCGGTTGCCCCCCGCCACGAGTCGCGGCGACAGAGCGGTCGCCAGCGCGTTGGCGGCGAGGACGTCGAAGTAGCGGCCCTCCACGTACGCGGGGAGCGGAAGCGTGACGACGAGCTTGGCGACGCCCGGAGGGACGGTCTCCTTCCGGGGCCGCCGCCGTCGCCGCCGGGGTTCTCCCGCCCCGAGGCGTAGCAGGTAGGCCGTCGCGTCGTCGTCGAGCAGCAGCACGCGGGCGAGGGAATCGAGGACCTGCGTGGAGGGGTTGCGGTCGCGGCCCTGCTCCAGGCGCAGGTAGTAGTCGGCGCTGATGCCGGCGAGCATCGCGACCTCCTCCCGGCGCAGGCCCGACACGCGCCGTACGCCCACGGAGGGGATGCCGACCTGTTCAGGGGTGACGAGCTCCCGGCGGGCGCGTACGTAATCGCCCAGAAGGTTGAATTCGTCGCTCATGTCCCCACGGTAATTCGCGCACCTTCGTGCGTGCCTGGTCCTGTCACCCCCAGGATCGCGGGGGCTCTGGCTCCGTCAGCGGGTGAGCGGAAACCTCACTTCCAGGACGAACATCGGCGAAATCGGCTGATGGTCCCTTCCACGAGCAAGGAGCTACACCATGTCAACATATTTGCTGGTACACGGGGCCTGGCACAGCGGGCAATGCTGGGAGCGGGTGGTCCCGTTGCTGGCATCGGCCGGGCATCGGGTGGTCGCGCCGTCGCTGACCGGCTACGGCGACAAGGCGCATCTGCTCGGCCCCGAGGTAGGGCTGGACACGCACATCGACGACATAGTCAGGCTGATCACCGAGGAGGACCTCACCGACGTGATCCTGGTGGGCCACAGCTACGCCGGGCTGGTCATCTCGTCCGCCGCCAACCGGATCCCGAATCGGATCACCCATCTGGTCTATCTCGACGCGATGGTCCCGGAGGACGGCGAGAGCGCGGTGGATGTGCATCCCGTGACCCAGGCCCTCATCGACCGCGCCGCGGAGTCCGAGGTCGGCTGGCGGATCCCGCCGATGCCCGAGTTGCCGCCGCCCCTGGGCCTGTTCGGGGTCACCGACCCGGCGGACGTGGCGTGGCTGCGGACGATGTTGTCGGATCAGCCGGTGCTCTGCCTCCGGCAACCGGTCCGGCTGGACAACCCGGCCGTGCGCACGATTCCGCGGACGCACATTCACTGCGTCGCCGGCGTACCGGAGGGCATCAAGCGGCGGCCCGTCCCAGCGATACAGCCCAACGGCAGCCCGGCACAGGTGTGGGAACTGGAGACGGGCCACGACTGCATGATCACCATGCCGGCCGAGCTCACCGAACTGCTGCTCAAGCTCGGCTGACAGTGAGGATGTAGGTGAACGCCTCCCGGTGGAATCCGGCTCATCGTCTGACAACCTTGTCGTACCGACGGGTGGAGCGCGGGCGGCGAGCGTGGCCGGGTGGATGCGGGCCGGGGTTGGTGACGTGCTCCAGGTGGCGGGCGAGCATGTCAATTGTCGCCGCCGGTCCGCGGCTTTCCAGAACGATGCGGTTGACAGCGAACCCGTCAACACGATAAACGGCATCGCTGTTTTCTGGGAAGGGATACGACTGGGCCGGGCGCTTGGCCGGCGGGCGAAACTCTGATTACTCTTGCGCTGCATTCATCCCGAAATCGAGGAGAGGACGGGTGATGAAGGGAATCGTTCTCGCCGGCGGTAGCGGTACGCGTATGTACCCCCTGACATTGGCTACGTCCAAGCAGCTGCTGGCCATCTATGACAAGCCAATGGTTTATTACCCGCTTTCCGTGCTCATGCTGGCCGGCATGCGGGACATTCTGATGATCTCAACGCCTGAGAGTCTCCCCGCGCTGCGCAACCTGCTGGGCGACGGGTCGCATCTGGGGCTCGACATCTCCTACGCCGAGCAGGCGGAACCGCGAGGAATCGCCGAGGCGTTCATCATCGGCGCGGACTACATCGGCAACGACCAGACGGCGCTCATCCTGGGGGACAACGTCTTCCACGGCGCGGGCTTCCCGCGGATCCTGCGGGCCTGTCGTACCAGGTTGAACGGTTGCACGATGTTCGGATACCCGGTGTCGGACCCGGAGCGGTACGGCATCGGCGAGGTCGACGGCAGCGGTGCGCTGGTGTCGATCGAGGAGAAGCCGCTCCGCCCGCGCTCGAACGACGCGATCACCGGGCTCTACTTCTACGACAACGACGTCGTGGAGATCGCCCGGGATCTGGCGCCCTCGCCGCGCGGCGAGTTGGAGATCACGGACGTCAACCAGACGTACCTGAAGCAGGGGCGGGCCCACCTGGTCCGGCTCGGGCGGGGTTTCACCTGGCTCGACGCCGGCACGCACGACTCGATTCTGGCCGCGAGCCAGTACGTGCAGGTCATCGAGAAACGCCAGGGTGTCCGGGTGGCCTGCCTGGAGGAGATCGCGGTGCGCATGGGATACATCGACGCGGACGCCTGCCATCGGCTCGGCGCCGGGATGAAGAATTCGGAATACGGCCAGTACCTCATGGAAATCGCCCAGTCGCTCGGCTGAGCAGTGCTGTCCCGCCAGCGGGACAGCAAATCCGATTCTTTCGTCTCTCTTTCCGCACGCCCGGGGTAAAGGAGTGGCCATGGATTATGCCGAGCTGAGCCCGGCCGAATTGCTTTCCCTTGAATTCACCGCGCCGGCGATGGCCGACCGGGCCTGGCAGGTGCGCTGGGACCTCGCCGACCGCGATCCGGGGGAACTGGTGCTCGGCACCCTGCCGCCGACCATCGATTTTCACACCTCGGGGAGCACGGGTCCGAGCCGGTGCTGGCGGCGGCTGCGGGAGAACGTCTGGCTGGAGGCGGGCATGCTCGCCGAGCTGATCGAACCGGAGAAGCCGGAGGCGGTCGTCTCCTGCGTTCCCCCGACCCACCTGTACGGGGCGCTGGCGAGCGTGCTGATCCCCGCTCATCTCCGGCTGCCGGTCTGGTACAAACCGACGTTCTACGGTGTCATGCCGCCGATCGAGCAGCGGCGGGTCGTGGTGGTGGCGACACCGTGGATCTTCACGTTGCTGTTGCAGCACATGAAGTGGGTCCGCGAGATGGAGCACATCACCGTGCTGTACGGCGGCGCGATGCTCCCCGCGACGGCCGGGGAGTTCCTCGCCGAGGCGGGCCCGGACCGGGCGCTCATCGTGGAGGTGCTGGGTTCCACCGAGGCGGGCGGCATCGCGACCCGGCGCTGGCGGGAGGGCGAACCTCCCCCCTGGACCCTCTTCCGCGACGTGTCCTTCGCCGAGCCCGGATCCAAGCCCGAGCTCGCGTCCGATCCCGAACCCGCCGGGACGAACGGCGAAGGGCAGAACGGCGACGGGTCACCGGACGACGGGGAGATACCGCTCGTGATCCGCAGTCCCCGGCTGGCGTTCCGGCCGGACGAGCGGCCACCGCCGCTCTGGGAGGCGGACGACCACGTCCAGCCGCTGGACGAGCGGACGTTCCGGTTCGCCGGTCGCCGCACCCGGCTGGTCAAGGTGAACGGCCGCCGGATCAACCTCGACGAGGTCGAGCACGCGCTGCGCGCCGTGCTGGACTGCGAGGACCTCGCGGTCGTCCCCGTCGCCGACCGGATGATCGGCGAGCACGTCGACCTGCTGGTCGTGCTGAAGCCGGGCACGGAACTGGCCGGCCTCGACCTGGCCACCGCGTTCGACCGGATCGGGGTCCGCCCGAAACGCGTGCACGAGGTGCCCAGGATCGAGCGGTCCGCGCTGGGCAAGGTGCGGCACCTCCAGACATCACCCACCACTGAGGCAACTGAAGCAGAGGTAGCAAAGTGACACTGACCGCCGAGATGACGAGCAGCGAGACGACCGGTGCGGCGTACCTGGCGGAGATCGCCAGGAGCGCCTCCTGGGAGGGCCGGGTCGATCCGTGCGACGACGCCGACATCGCCAGGATGGAGGCCAGCGCGGCGACCGTCGCCAAGCACCTGGCCGCCGACCAGCCCATCTACGGCCTTACCCAGGGATTCGGCCCGCTCGTCACGTACGCCGCGGAGTCGGAGATGGAGCAGGGCAGCTCGCTGATCTCGCACCTGGGCACCGGCCAGGGCAGGCCGCTGAGCCCGGAGGTGTCCAGGCTCATCTTCTGGCTGCGCCTCAACAGCATGCGCCGGGGGTTCTCGGCGGTCTCACCGGAGTTCTGGCAGACCCTGGCCGACCTGTGGAACGCCGGCTTCACACCGGTGATCCCGCGGGACGGCACGGTCAGCGCGAGCGGGGACCTGCAGCCGCTGGCACACGCGGCACTGACGTTCACCGGATTCGGCGAGGCGTGGATGCGCGGCGCCGACGGCGGCTGGGAAACGCGGCCCGCCGGGGAGGCGCTCGCGGCACTGGGCGCCGAGCCGTTCGAGTGGCCGGTCAGGGAGGCGCTCGCCTTCGTCAACGGCACCGGCGCGAGCCTGGCGGTGTCCATCCTCAACCACCAGTCGGCGGTGCGGCTGGTCCGGGCGGCGGCCATGCTGACCGGCCGGCTGGCCACCCTGCTGCGGGCCAACAGCGAGCACTACGACGACGGTCACGCGTTCGCCCGCGGCCAGCTCGGGCAGCTCACGGCGGCCAGGTGGATCAGGCGGGAACTGCCCCAGGGCCTGGTCAGGGACGAGCGGCGGCCGCTGCAGGAGCCGTACAGCCTGCGGTGCGCGCCGCAGGTGCTCGGCGCGGTGCTCGACCAGCTCACCTCGGCGGGTGACGTGCTGGCCAGGGAGGCGAGCGGTTGCCAGGACAACCCGATCGCCTACGAGGGCCAGATCCTGCACGGCGGCAACTTCCACGCCATGCCGGTCGGCCTCGCCTCCGACCAGATCGGGCTCTCCCTGCACATGGCCGCCTACCTGGCCGAGCGGCAGCTCGGCCTGCTGCTCAGCCCGGCCACCAACGGAGACCTGCCGCCCATGCTCACGCCGAGGGCCGGCCGGGGCTGCGGGCTGGCGGGCGTGCACATCAGCGCGACGTCGTTCGTCTCCCGGATCAGGCAGGTCGTCTACCCGGCCTCGCTGACCACGCTGCCGACCAACGGCTGGAACCAGGACCACGTCCCGATGGCGCTCAACGGGGCGAACGCGGTCGCCGACGGCCTGGAGCTGGGCTGGCTGGCCATCGGCTCGCTGGCCCTGGGCGTGGCCCAGCTCGCCGTGATGGTCGGCGAGGAGCCCCAGGCCGACGGGATCTGGGCGGAGCTGGCCGAGATCTCCCCGCCGCTGGACGCCGACCGGCCGATGGCGAAGGAGGTACGGGACGCCCGCGACCTGCTCGACCGGCACGCCGCCGCGGCGCTTGCCGCCGAGACCTGTCAGGAGGCGAGCAGGTGAGCATCGAACGGCTGCGAACGAACGCGCGTGATTTCACCGAAGGCGCCCGTCGGCCGCTGAGCACGCGTGGCTTCAACTCGAACGCCGGACAGGCGGCGAGGACCCCGGTGCGCTCCCCGAAGGAGATCGGGGAGTTCTATGACCGGAACAGCCGCGTGCTCACCGAGGTCTTCGCCGGCAGCATGCACTACGGCTACTGGACGGGCCCGGACGACGACACCGGTTTCGCAGCGGCCAGTGAGCGGCTGACGGCCATCATGATCGAGAAGCTCCGGGTCGGGCCGGATGACACGGTGCTGGATCTCGGCTGCGGTACGGGGAAGCCCGCGGTGCAGCTGGCCCGCGCGACGGGTGCGCGGGTGGTCGGCGTCTCGGTCAGTGCAGAGGAGGTCGAGCTGGCGAGCGCGCTGGCTCGGAGCGAGGGGGTGGCGGACCTGGTGCGGTTCGAGTTCGCCGACGCGACGGACCTGCCGTTCGCGCCCGGTTCCTTCGATGCCGTGCTCGCCCTCGAATCGGTAGTGCACATTCCCGACCGGATCAACGTGTTGCAGCAGATCGCCCGCGTCCTGCGGCCCGGAGGGCGGCTGGCCCTCACGGACTCCATCACGGGGAGGGGGGCGGAGGGGGACGAGGAGGCGGAGCTGGCCATGGCCGAGGTGCTGGACGCGTGGCGCCATGCGCCGCAGGTGCGGGCCGGGAACTATCCGAGATTCCTCCGCGAGGCCGGTCTGGTCGCGGATGAGATCACTGACATCGCAGAGAACGTGAAGTACACGTACGGGAAGCTGTACGCGGCGATGGACGAATACGTCCGGAAGCACGGCGACCTGCCGCCCGACCTGGCCCGGATCTTCGATCTGGGCGACGGCGTGGACTGGGCGGAGCAGGAGAAGGAGCCGCAGCGCGACGGCATCGTCATCATCGCGGCACACCGGTCCGACACGTCCCGGTAACCCTGAAGCACGGATGTCCCGAGGCGGGTGAGGAACCCGCCCTCACGGACGTAGCTGGTCCCGCG
>NZ_JBEXGU010000210.1:0-13586 GCF_040607515.1 Streptosporangium sp. NPDC005286
CGGCCCTCAACGACTGGCTGAGCAAGGACATCGAGATTGAAGTGATCATCGGCGAGGCCGTCATGGGGTTCCACCGCCCCGCCCGCGTCCGGACGGCTCCGCACCTCACCCCGGCCTGGTCACGGCCCGGTGCCCGCGTCCCGGATTCCCGGCAGGTTCCCGGCGGCGGCCGTGACCGGCCGGCCCGGCGCCCTCCCGGCCTTACCCGGCGTCGGCGGGACCGGCCGTGCGGTACCGGTCGACCTCCGACCAGGCGGACGACATGCCGGCCAGCGTCCGGTCGAAGACCTCCGAGTGCCGCAGATACGCCTCCCGGTGGGGGCCTGGAAGCACGCACAGGTCGTCCTCGTCGCTGACCGACCACGGCTGGAGATCGTGGCCGAGCGCGGCGGGCAGCAGCGAGGCGACGCCGCGTGCTCCCAGCTCGCTGGTGAGCTGACGGCGGACCGGCCGCCCCAGCACATCGGCGAAGATCTGCGCCCAGACCTCGGATCGGGCGCCGCCACCGGCCAGCCGCCACGGCCGGTCCCCGATGTCGGCTCCGCTGGCCAGGACCCGGTCGAGCTGGACCCGGTGGTACTGGGCGACCCCCTCGATGACCGCGCGGGTGAGATGCCCGCGGCGGTGCACGCCGGAGATGCCGAGGAAGGTCCCCGACGCCGCGGGGTGTTCGGGGGCTCCGTTGACGAAGGGCAGGAACAGCAGGCCCTCCGCGCCCGGCGGCACCATGGCCGCCTCCCTGAGCAGGTCCGCCGCGAGCAGGCCGCCGACCTGGTCGTGCGGCACCGACGCGCACGCCAGCCATTCGAGGTTGGCGGCCGAGGTCGGCGCGACCTCCATGGCCAGCATCGTGGCCGGGTCGGGCATCAGCGCGCTCATGGTGACCTCGGGCGCCGGGGTGCGGGCGGGCACCACGGCCCCGTTGATGGCCCACGTCCCGACGATGATCGTCACGTCTCCGAGGCCGCGTCCCCCGGCGCCGAGCGTCGCCGCCACGCAGTCCATGCAACCGGCGATCACCGGCAGTCCCTCGGGGAGTCCGGTGCGTGCCGCGGCCTGGGCGCTCAGCCCGGCGACCACGTCACTGGACTGGCGCAGCGGAGGGAACCGGTCGAGGTCACTCGCCGGCAGCCCCACCAGCTCCAGCGCCGTCGGGGTGTAGGCGCGGGTGTCGAGGGCCACCATGCCGAAGGCGCTGGCGTCGCTGTAGTCGGCGCTCGGCACGCCGGTGAGCTGCGCGGTGACCCAGTCCTTGCAGGACAGTGCCCACCGGGTGGCCCGGTAGCTCTCCGGCTCGACGTCGTGCAGCCAGCGCAGCAGCACGGCGGGCTGTGCGGCCCACGGGATGGAGCCGGTCTCCCTGGCCAGCCGCCTGGCCTCCCGCTCCGGGATCGCGTCCACGATCCGCTGGGCCCGGCTGTCCGACGACGCGATGGCGGGCCCGACCGGCCTCAGGGCGGCGTCGACCGGATACAGTCCGTTACCGTGGGCCGCCACCCCGATGCCCGCCGGGGTGTATCCGTCGGCGGCCAGCTTCCCGGTGAGCTCGCCGAGCAGCGCCATGACCGTGTCGGCCAGCCCGAGCATGTCGACGTCGTGACGGTGCGCGGTCACGCTGGTGCGGGGGGTGCGGGCGTGCACGACGCCGAGTTCCCGTCCCTCGGTGTCGAAGGCCGCGACCTTCGAGGCCGTCAGGCCGATGTCGACACCGATGTAGCACGTGTCCGGGGCTGTCACGAGGTCCTCCTGTCGCTACTCCGCAGTGTGGTCGACGGTGTGGCCGACGGTGTGGCCGACGCTGTGGCCGACGTGGCCAGCACCCGTGGCCTGAAGCGCCGCAGTTCGGCCTCGTAGCCGGTGATCTCGGCGCGGGCCCGCCCTTCGTCCCAGCCGAGGTGACGTACGGCGATGTCGGCGCAGGCCACAGCAGCCTTCAGGCCCATGTCGGGGCCGAGTCCAATCAGGGTACGTCGTAGCAGGATGTCCCCCAGCGTCACGGCGCCCTCCTCGCGCACCGCCATCACCACCTCGGCGGCGAGCGCGCCGGTCTCCTCGTCGACGACCTCGGCGAGTGTGTCGTCCGTCTCAGCGAGTTCGAGCACCCTGCGGGCCCGTACGCCGTAGACGTCGAGCAGCCGGCGCGACTGCGCCGGGGTGAGCGGCGAGGAGCGCATGAAGTCCGCGCTGAAGGTCGGCCAGTCGGCGGTGTCGGCTCCGGGGAAGGCCCGGGAGCGGGTGAGGCAGCGCCGGCGAGTGCGGCCGAGCGCGCGCAGCACCGCGTCGGTGACGTCCTCGGCGAGGGCGCGGTGGGTCGTCAGCTTGCCGCCGATGACCGTGAACAGCCCCGGGTGGGCCGGGGCGTGGCTGTGCACCGTGTGCCCACGGCTGATCTTGGCGTTGTCGGAGATCCCGGCGGTGTACGGCAGGGGCCGGACGCCGGCCACGCTGTAGAGCACGTCGTCGGGGGTGAGGCCGGCGTTCGGGAAGATCCGGTTGGTCTCGGCGAGCAGGTAGTCGATCTCCTCGTCGCTGGTGACGACCTCGTCGAGATCGTCCTCGTAGGTCAGGTCCGTGCTGCCCAGCATGTAGCGACCCTCCCAGGGGAGGACGAAGATCGGCCGATGGTCGGCGGCCGCCTCGAAGAAGATGCAGGTGTCGGGCGCGCCCGGGAACGCGTCGACGATGATGTGGCTGCCCTTGGTGCCGCCGTTGAGGCGCCGGCTGGCCACCTGCCCGTCGAGGATCCTGTCGATCCACGGGCCGGCCGCGTTCACCGTGATCGCGGCCCGGATCTCGGTTCGCGCGCCGGAGGCGTTGTCCTCGGCCCGTATCCCGGCGACCCGGTCGTTCTCCACGACCAGCCCGGTGACCGTGGTGTGGGTGAGCACCCGCGCGCCGAGCCGCCGGGCGTCCAGGAGCAACTCGACGCAGAGCCGCTCGGCCCACGGCACCTGCGCGTCGGGGAACAGCGAGGCCCCGCGCAGGCCGCGCCTCGACAGCGTGGGCCACCTGCGGGCCACCGTGCGGAGGGACACACTGCGGCTGCGGCCGTGCCTGCGCCCCGTCGACAGGACGTCGAACGCGGCCAGGCCGAGCCGGATCAGCGGGCCGGGCCTGCTGTCACCCGCGTAGGAGGGGATCAGCATGGGGTAGTCGCGAACGAGGTGCGGGGCGTTGCGGAACAGCAGGTGCCGCTCACGGATCGACTCCCGCACGAGGTTGAAGTCGTAGCGTTCGAGGTACTTCAGCCCGCCGTGGATCAGCCGGCTGGACGTGCTCGACGTTCCCGAGCCCACGTCGGCGCGGTCGACGACGACGACACGCAGGCCACGGGTGGCGGCGTCACGGGCTATGGCGAGCCCGTTGATACCGGCTCCGATGACGGCGAGGTCGACGACGTCGTCAGATCCGGCTGGTTGTTGCGACATGGGAGCTCCCGGGAGATGACGGGACCGGGCCCCGGCGGTCTCGCGCCGGGGCCCAAGCCCCAGAAGGGGTCAGGACGCGGTGCCGGCCGAGTGGTCCTTGAAGAGCTGGTAGGCCTCTTCGGGCTTCACCTCGTCGTGCACGACGGCGCGGATCGCCGCGAGCATGCCGGCGGGGTTCTCGCTCTGGAAGATGTTGCGGCCCATGTCGACGCCGGCGGCACCCTCCTGGATCGACCGGTAGGCCATCGTCAGGGCGTCGAGTTCGGGCAGCTTCTTGCCACCCGCGACGATGATCGGCACCGGGCAGCTCGCGGTGACGGTCTCGAAGCCCTCCTCGACGTAGTACGTCTTGACGATGTGCGCGCCCATCTCCGCGCTGATCCGGGTGGCCAGCCGGAAGTAGCGGGCGTCGCGGACCATGTCCTTGCCGACGGCGGTGACGCCGAGCACGGCGACACCGTGCCGCTGGCCGGCGTCCACCAGCGCGGCGAGGTTGGCGATCGACCGCGACTCGTTCTCGCTGCCGACGAAGACCTGGATGGCCACGGCCGCGGCGTTGAGCCGTACCGCGTCCTCCATGTCCAGGGCGATGTGCTCGTCGGAGAGGTCGCGCAGCACGCTCGGGCCGCCGCTGGCGCGCAGCACGATGCCGGCGTCGGTGGCCGGCGGGATGCTGGTGCGCAGCACGCCCCGGGTCAACATGATCGCGTCGGCGTTGGGCACCAGCGGGGCGATGTTGACGTCGATGCGCTCAAGGCCGGCCATCGGGCCGAGGAAGTAGCCGTGGTCGAACGCGAGCATCACGGTCCGGCCGGTGTCGGCCCTGAAGATGCGCGCGAGCCGGTTCTGCAGGCCCCAGTCCTGGGCCTGTGCGCCCTTGACGTGGAAGCCGCCGGTCACGGAGGCGGCGCCGCCGAAGTCGCGGGCGTCGAGCAGACCGTCGGTGTCAGCCATGGGTGTTCTCTCCAGTGGTTGTGGTGGTGACGGCCGCGGGTCGCGGCCGCCGTCGGAAACGGGAGGATGTGCCGGCGACGCGGTCACCGCCGCCGGCGAGGAAGAGGACCAGCAGCACCAGACCGCCCTTGAGCAGGTTCTGCGCCGCACTGCTCCAGCCCACGAGGTTGACCAGGCCGTCCAGCAGGATGAAGAAGAGCGCGGCCCCCCAGACACCGACGGGCACGGCCCGCCCGCCCGAGATGAGCGTTCCGCCGATCACGACGACGGCCACCGAGTCGAGCAGGTAGCGCGTGCCTAGGTCCGCGGAGGGCGCGATGTAGGCGGCCAGCAGGGCTCCGGTCAGGCCGGCCAGCGCGCCGCTGGCCAGGTAGGTCACCGCGATGATCCGCGCGACGGGGATTCCGGCGCGCTCGGCCGCCCGGCGGTTCTGCCCCACCGCGATCAGCGAACGGCCGTAGATCGTGCCGCGCAGCAGCGCGATGACCAGGACGGTCACCACCGCGATGGCCACGGCGAGGATGGGGATGCCCGCCGGGCGCAGGTTGAGCAGGCTCCGCAGCCCCGGATCGGGCACCGCGCTGAAACCGTTCGCCAGCGACAGCGTGCCCGAGGAGGCGATGAGCCCGGCGGCCAGCGTGGCGATGATCGGCGGAACGGACAGGCCGAGGATCGCCACCGTGCTGATCGCCGCGATGACGAGACCCACACCGGCGCCCGCGAGGATTCCCAACGTCGCCGAGCCGGTGGACGAGGCCGCCAGGACCGAGACGAATCCGGCGAGGGAGATGATCGGCGCCACGGAGACGTCGATGTTGCCAGGACCGGCGGTGATGACGAGCATCTGCCCGAGTCCCACGATGACCAGGTAGGGCGCCAGGGACAGGGCCAGGGAGACCGTCTGGCCGCCCCCCTGACCTGAGATGGCCAGGATGATCAGCCAGACGAGCGCCGCGGCGGCGAAACCCCAGATCCACGGACGCGCAACGAGCGCGCGGATGTTCATCGCAGCACCTTTCCGACCAGGACGCGTCCGGCGAGCACGGCCAGGACGATCACGCCTTGAACCGCCGACTGCATGTTGGTCGGCACATCGAGCAGGCTGAGGACCACGCTGACCAGGCCGAGGGTCACGCCGCCGACCACCACTCCCCAGGGCACGGCGCTGCCGCCGTGGAAGGAGCCGCCGCCGAGGATCACCGCCGCCACCGTCATCAGGGTGTAGCTGGAGGCCGACGACACGTCGCCGCCCCCGGTCTGGGAGGCCAGCACGAGCCCGGACAGCACGCCGAGCGCGCCCGCGGCGGTGTAGGCGATGGCCCGCGACGCCAGCGGGCGCAGGCCCGCCCGCTCCAGGGCCACCGGATTGCTGCCCAGGCCGCGCATCCGGACCCCGAGGGTGCTGCGCGCGCTGAGCAGGTAGACCAGCGCGGCGACGAGGAGGATCGGCAGCAGCGGCGCCGGGAACCCGGCGGGCTGCCACATGCCGAAGGCCGCCAGCCACTCCGGGGTCGTTCCGCCGGGTGTCGGCAGGACGAACATGCCCAGCCCCAGCCAGACGAACGACGCGCCGAGGGTGGCGATGAGCGACGGCACCCTGCGCAGGTGGATGAGAACGCCGAGCACGGTGTAGGAGGCGACGAGCCCGAGCAGGATCAGGACCCCGACGAGCGGGGAGGTCACCAGCCTGGTCGCCGTGATCACGGTGACCAGGCCGACGAAGGTACCGATACCGAGGTCGATGTCACCGACCGCCATCAGCGTCATCTGGGCCTGGGCCGCGATGACCAGGGGCACGGTCGCCGAGAGGACCAGCGACAGCCCGGCCACGCTCAGCACGTCCGGCTGTAGCGACGCGCAGACGGCGATCATCGCGATCATGGCGACGGCGCTGACCACGGCCGGGGCCGTCCGGCGCATCCGCGCCCGGCTCGGCAGAGCCGGCACGAGAGTCTCACTCATGGTTCTGCGCTCCATCGGACTCGGCGAACGAGACGGCGATGATCCTCTCCTCGGAGATCTCCACCCCGGCCAGCTCGGCGACCACCCGGCCGGCCCGGAAGACGTAGACCCGGTCGCAGTGGGCCATCTCGGCGTTCTCGCTCGAATACCAGACGACACTCCGGCCCTGGGCCGCCTCCTGGCGGATGAGGCCGTACAGGTCGGTCTTGGTGTGCACGTCGACTCCCCGGAAGGGGTCGTCGAGCAGGACGAGGTCGGCCGCCGAGGCGAACGCCCGGGCGACGATCACCTTCTGCTGGTTTCCGCCGCTGAGCTCGGTCATCGCCGCGTCCGGGCCGCCTCGGATCGCGAGGCGATCGACCCAGTTCCGCACGACCGCGCGCTCCTCGGCGGGGCGGCGCAGACCTCGGCGCGCGATACCGCGTGCCGCGGTCACCACGAGGTTCTCCGCCACGCTCCACAGCGGCAGTACCCCGGAACGCTGCCGGTCGCCCGGCACGTACGCCCGGGTGCCGCGCACCTTCGTGTCACGCCGCACCGGGTGCCACAGGCGTTCGAGCACCTCCTGCTGGCCTTGACCGGCCAGCCCGGCCAGGCCCACGACCTCACCCGCGCCGACCCGTAGGGAGACGTCGCGCAGTCCGGGACCGGTGGCGCCGCGCAACTCCGCCAGCACCGGCCGATCCCCGGAGGCGGCCTCGGCGGCCGTGATCCGCTCGTTCCCGGTCCTCGCGGCGACCTCGGCCCCCATCAGGGTCAGTACGTCGTGCTCGCCGAGTCCGCTCGCGGGCCGTTCGGCGATGACCGCCCCGTCGCGCAGCACGGCGACGCGGTCGGCCACCGAGAGGACCTCCCGGATGCGGTGCGAGATGAGCAGCACGGCCACGCCGCCCGCGGTGAGGGTGCGGACGTAGTCGTACAGCGAGCGCGCGGCGTCCGGGCCGAGGGACTCGGTGGGCTCGTCGAGGATCAGCAGGTCGAGCCGGTCGACCAGGCTGGCCCGGACGATCTCGACCATCTGGCGCTGGGCCAGCGACAGGTCCTCGATCCGGTCGCCCGGGGCCACCCCGTGGCCGGGGAACATCTCGTCGAGCCTGCGCCGTACGCCGTCACCGGCCGGCCGCCGCCAGCCCAGCCGGGGAAGGCAGTGGCGTGAGGAGACCCAGATGTTCTCCGCGACCGTGAGGTCGGGGCAGAGCGACGTCTCCTGGTAGGCCATCCGCACGCCGCGGAAGTCCCCGGCCCGCGGCCCGGCCTCGCCCGAGGCGTCCCGCCCGCACACCGTGACCGTGCCCTCGTCGCAGGCCTCCAGCCCGGCGAGGACCCGCATCAGCGTGCTCTTGCCGGCTCCGTTGTGGCCGACGAGGCCGAGCACCTCGCCGGCCCGTACCTCAAGGTCGACACCGGCGAGGGCCCGGGTGCGCCCGTACGTCTTGGTCACGCCCCTCGCGATCACGACGGGCTGCTGCTCGGACGGTCCCCCGCCTGTCTCCCGCGAAGCCGCGAGCGGCTTGGCGGCGAAGTTGTCGACGTGCATGAGGCGGCCTCCTCCGTGCCTTCCCCGCCTAACCGGCAGCCGTCGGGATCGGCGGCTGCACCGGCGCTCCACCGGTCTGCACGGCCTTGACCTGCTCGCGGAAGAGATCACGCGTCCAGGGCCAGGCGGCGTACTCGTCGGGCTTGAGGACGGAGGCCCAGGCGTCCCGGTCCTTCTGCTCGACCAGGACGATCGGGAAGGTCATGTGCTTGGGGATGTCCCGCTTCTCCAGCAGGTCGAGCGCCTGCCACAGCGCGGCGACCGACTGGCCCGGGTCGGACATGACGGCCACCGAACCGTTGTCGATCTTGTTGTCCTTCCAGTAGCTCAGCGCGCGGCCGTTGGTCTCGAACGTCACCGCGGGAACCGGCTTGCCCGCCGTGGCGAAGGCCTGGGCGACGCCGTAGCCGTCGCCACAGCCGACGACGCCGTCGACCTTCGGCACACTCGACAGCACGCCGAGCACGGCCTTCTGCGCGGTGGCGCCGTCACACATCCCGTTCACCGTCGCGACGGTCTTCACACCGGGGTACTCACCGAGGATCTTCTTGGTGGTCTCGAGCATCTCGGCCTCGGGCTGCGAGCCGACGACACCCCGGCTGACGATGACGTTGCCCTTGCCTCCGATGCCTTCCAGCAGCGGCTTGGCCGCGTAGGTGGCCCAGTCGACGAAGCTGTTCTGCAGCACGTAGGCGCACTCCGACTCGATCGCGGAGTCGAAGACCACGACGGTGACGCCCGCGGAACACGCCTGCTGGATGACCGGCTTGAGCGCGGTGGGCGAGGCCGGGTCGATGAGCAGGGCGTCCGGCTTCTGCAGCAGGAGGCTCTTGATCTGGGCGACCTGCTCGGTCGCGGAGTTCTCTCCCGGCGCGTTGACGACCTTGTACTTGCTGATCAGGCCGTCGGCCTGGGCCTGGCCCGCCGCCGCCTCGAATTTGGCGATCATCGTCTGGCGCCAGCCGTTGCCGATGAAGCCGTTGCTCAGGGCGATGAACGGCTTCTCACCGGAGGTCTCCGCGGCGGCGCCGCCGGAGGTGCCGGCACCGGAGTCACCGGAGCCGCAACCGGCCGCCAGGACCGCGAGGGCGGTCAGTGACGCCGCCGAGGCCGCACGCCAGTGCCGGGATGTGGGACGGATACGCATCATGGTCTCCAGAGAGGGCAGGTCCGCCGAGGCGGTGCGAGTCGAGGCCGTGAACTCATCGCTCATAGGGGGCGTAGCGGCGTAGTCATTACAGACCTGTAGTGACAGGTACGCTAAATCCACGTTACGTGGATGTCAAGAGCCTCTTTTGTTCCTGCTCAGCGGGCAGATGGACGGGAATCCACCAGGCGTCACCGGATTCCTGTCACGACAGGATCGTCGTCCTGTCATGACAGGTCCGCCCATATGAAATGCTTTCCTGGACGCCCCCCGAGGAGGTTTCCGTGACGATGACGTATCCGCGCCTCGACCGCGACGGAACGGAGCCGCTGTGGATGCAGCTGATGCGCGCACTGCGGGCGACCATCGAGAGCGGTGAGTTCGGCGCGGACCGGCCGCTGCCGTCGGAGGCCGAGCTCACCGACATGTTCGGGGTCTCCCGAACCGTCGTCAGGGAGGCCCTGCGCGAGCTCGTGCAGCAGGGCCTGATCTATAAGATCAAGGGGCGGGGCGCCTTCGTCTCGCCACGCAAGACCGAACTGAACTTCATCGGGTCGATGTCCGGCTCCGCCGACGACCTGCGGGAGTCCGGCCGCCGCGTGACCACCCGGACCATCCGCCAGTCGCTCGGCGAGGCCGACGAGCGGGAGGCCGCCCTGCTGCGGATCCCACCCGGGGAACAGGTGGTCAGGCTGCGCAGGCTCCGGCGCGTCGACGGGCAGCCCTGGCTGCTCGTCGACACCGCCCTGCCCGCCCGCCTGGTGCCCGGCCTGGAGCGCGCCGTGCTGGAGAACCAGTCACTGTACGACCTGCTGCGGCGGCGCTACGGGATCGAGCCCGCCGCCGCCGACCGGTGGATCGAGGCCGCCTTCCCCAACCGCGAGGACGCCGCGCTACTCGAGGTCTCCACCTCGACGCCACTGCTCGGCATCGAGTCGGTCGCCTGGATGCCCGACGGCACGCGGTTCGAGGCCTACTACGCGCTGCACCGCAGCGACCGGACACGGTTCTACGTCGGCATTCGCTGACCGGAGGGCACCCCGGCCGGCGCCGGGCAGGAAAAGAGCGCGCCCGCTGTTCTCTTCGGCGGCATCCCGTGCCAGAATTTCATGGGGTGATGAATTATGACTCGGAACACGTGTGTGATCGCCGGGGGCGGTCCCGCCGGGGCGATGCTCGCGCTACTGCTGGCCAGGGCCGGCGTCGAGGTGACGCTCCTGGAGAAGCACGGCGACTTCCTGCGCGACTTCAGGGGCGACACCATCCATCCGTCGACCCTCCAGATCCTCGACGAGCTCGGCCTGGCCGAGGAATTTCACCGGCTCCCCCATCGCAAGATGTACGGGCTGGAGATCCAGACCGACGACACCACGGTGCCGATCGCCGATCTGTCAGGACTTAAAGGCAAATATCAGTACATCGCCTTCGTGCCGCAGTGGGAGTTCCTCGACCTGCTGACCAGTGCCGCCGCCAGGTATCCGAACTTCCACCTCCTCATGGAGTCCGAGGTCCACGGAGTGATCCGCGAAGGCGACGCGGTGCGCGGGGTGCGCTACCGGGACGCCTCCGGCGAGCACGAACTGCGCGCGACGCTCACCGTGGCCGCCGACGGCCGCCGCTCCGACGTGCGCGAGGCCGCCGGGCTGGTCCCCGTGGAGCACGGGGTCCCGATGGACGTGGTCTGGTTCCGGCTGCCGCGCGAGCCCACCGACTCCGAGTCGGCGTTCCTGCGAGTGTCGGCGGGCCACCTGATGGTGTCGATCAACCGCGGGACCTACTGGCAGCTCGCCTACGTGATCCCCAAGAACGGCTTCGAGGCACTGCGCTCGGCGGGGATAGCGGCACTGCGCGAGCAGGTCGCCAGGCTCCTGCCCTTCCTGGCGGACCGGGTAGGGCTGCTGTCCGGCTTCGAGGACGTCAGCGTGCTGTCGGTCGCGCTCAACCGGCTGCGCCGCTGGCACCGGCCGGGGCTGCTGGTCATCGGTGACGCCGCGCACGCCATGTCTCCGGTCTTCGGCGTCGGCATCAACCTGGCCGTGCAGGACGCGGTCGCCGCCGCGAACCTGCTGGCCGGACCGCTCGCCGCCGGGGCCGAGATCCCCGAGTCGCTGCTCGCGAGGGTCCAGCGGCGGCGCACCCCGCCCACCGTGATCACCCAGTTCGCCCAGCGCGTCGTCCAGAACCGGCTGATCCGGCCGGCGCTGACCGAGCGCACCCGCCCGGTGCGGCTGCCGCGCGACGTCGCCCGCCTTCCCATGCTGGGCCTGCTGGCCAGACGCTTCATCGGCCTGGGCGTCCTGCCCGAACACGTCGCCGACCCCTCGGGGTCTCACCAGGCATAAAGACCTTCTCACCATGTGGACAATCGGGTCCGTTCGCACAGCCGGTTGCAATAGCCTGGTATGTCGTGAGCATCAACCTCGATTCCTGGCGGCAGCTGCCTGCGGCGCAGCAGCCCGTGTGGCCTGACCACGGCGAGCTGGACAAGGTCGTCACCGAGCTGAAGGGACTCCCGCCCCTCGTCTTCGCGGGCGAGTGCGACAACCTCAAGGCGGACCTGGCGGCGGTGACACGGGGCGAGGCCTTCGTCCTGCAGGGCGGAGACTGCGCCGAGACCTTCGCCGGCGCCACCGCCGACGACGTGCGCAACAAGCTCAAGACGCTGCTCCAGATGGCGATCGTGCTCACCTACGCGGCCAAGGTCCCCGTGGTGAAGATCGGCCGCATGGCCGGGCAGTTCGCCAAGCCCCGCTCGAAGAACACCGAGATCCGTGACGGCGTCGAGCTGCCCGCCTACCGGGGCGACATGGTCAACGGCTTCGACTTCACCGCCGACTCCCGCATCCCCGACCCGGGGCGGCTGCTGCGCGCCTACCACTCCTCCGCAGTGACGCTCAACCTGGTCCGTGCCTTCACCAAGGGCGGCTACGCCGACCTGCGCCAGGTGCACGCCTGGAACCAGGACTTCGTGGGCGAGTCCCCGGCCGGCAAGCGTTACGAGCAGCTCGCCCGCGAGATCGACCAGGCGCTGGCCTTCATGCGCGCCTGCGGGGCGGAGCCCGAGGAGTTCCACACCGTGGAGTTCTACTCCTCGCACGAGGCGCTGATCCTCGACTACGACCAAGCGCTCACCCGGATCGACTCGCGGACCGGCCAGCCGTACGACGTCTCGGCGCACATGGTCTGGATCGGCGAGCGCACCCGCCAGCTCGACGGCGCGCACGTCGAGTTCTTCGCCAGCATCCGCAACCCGATCGGCGTCAAGCTCGGCCCGGCGACCAGCGCCGAGGACGCCCTCGCGCTGATCGAGAAGCTCAACCCCGACAACGAGGCGGGGCGGCTGACCTTCATCACCCGGATGGGCGCGTCGAAGATCCGTGACCACCTTCCCGAGCTGGTGGAGAAGGTGACCGCGAGTGGCGCCCAGGTGGCGTGGATCTGCGACCCCATGCACGGCAACACCTTCGAGGCGCCCAGCGGCCACAAGACCCGCCGCCTGGACGACGTCCTGAATGAGGTGGCGGGCTTCTTCGAGGTGCACCGCGCGCTCGGCACCCACCCGGGCGGCGTCCACATCGAGTTCACCGGCGACGACGTCACCGAGTGCGTGGGCGGCGGTGCCGAGATCGTCGAGGACGACCTGGCCCGGCGCTACGAGACGGCCTGCGACCCGCGTCTCAACCGCGGCCAGTCGCTCGACCTGGCCTTCCGGGTGGCCGAGCTCTACCGCTCGGTCTGACACCCGCTTCCCTCGCGGCCCGGGCCCCTTTGAAGGGGCCCGGGCCGCGCGGGGGTCCGGCTCCACGCGAACGATCGAGAATCCGCGCAGGGGCTCACAGGTTCGCGGAGGCGATCCCCGAGCGTACGAAGGCCCGGTCCGTGTCAGCCCTTCTGGACACCGAGCTCGTTGGCGAGCTCGGCGCGGATCGCGTCCATGTCGAGTGCGCGGACCTGACCGATGAGGTCCTCGAGAGCGGGCTCGGGCAACGCGCCCGGCTGGGCGAAGACGACGATGCCGTCCCGGATGGCCATGATCGTCGGGATCGACGTGATCTCGAATCCCTGGGCGAGGGCCTGCTCGGCCTCGGTGTCGATCTTGCCGAACTTGATGTCCGTGTGCTTCGCGGAGGACTTCTCGAAAATCGGCCCGAAGGTGCGGCACGGTCCGCACCAGGCCGCCCAGAAGTCCAGCAGGACGATCCCCTCATCGGCGATGTCGTTGAAGTTCTTCTCGGTTACCTCGATGGTGGCCACCGTTGGCTCCTTCTGTCGTTCACATCTGTATGGCTGGCATAACCACTTCCCGTCCACGAGCATTCCATCCCGTCGGCCTCCGTCCCCCTCGAACCGGGTGACCTGGGAGGCCGCCGCCCGTGGGGGCCACGGGACCCGGGCTCACCGCGTCCCCGGTGTTCACCGGCCCGGCGAAAACATCGGCCGCCCCGGCCTGGGCGCCCCCATGATCGTTTCCTCGGTCGTCGCGGAGCTGCCCGGCTCGCCGGCCTGGCGGCCTGCCGGGGGGAGAACGGGCGATGGCCCGGTGCCGATCGGCACCGGG